>CADBNO010000124.1 GCA_902796105.1 uncultured Lachnospiraceae bacterium
CTCATCGTAAGAGGGAAATGTTGCATGGCAGGGAACTGTTGTGATATGATGGGGAAGAATGATAGTTGTCGGGCATATAAATTGATAAACATACAAAGGAGATAAAACATGGGCGATGTGGTAAATTTCAAGTGTCCCTGTTGCGCAGCACCGCTTTCTTTCAGCGGCGAGACCGGAGAGATGACCTGTAAATATTGTGATTCCAGTTTTACTATGGAGCAGGTTAAGGCGGCGGAGGCGGCAGAGGCGGCAGCGGGCGAGGCGTCTCTGGAAATGACCTGGTCCAGCACGGAGCAGGCGCTGATCCAGGATGAAAACGGCAAGGTCGCAGGTTACATTTGTCCGTCCTGCGGCGCGCAGATGGTGGCAGATGAGCACACCGCGGCGACGGAATGTCCCTATTGCGGGAATCCGGCGGTGATCCCGCAGTCGTTTGAGGGTATGTACCGGCCGGATCTGATGGTTCCTTTTGCGGTGGATAAAGAGAAGGCCAAGGCGAAGCTTACGGATTTCACCAAGGGCAAGAAGCTGCTGCCCAAGTCCTTTACGGCAAATAACCGGATCGAGGACATCACAGGGGTGTATGTGCCGTTCTGGCTGTACAGCTGTCATGCAGACGGTTACGTTGCCTATGAAGGGGTGAGATCAAAAACCTGGGAGGATCAGCAGTTTGTCTACACGAAGAAGGATCATTACCGTCTGACCAGACAGGGCGAGATGGATTTTGCGCAGATCCCGGTGGATGCGTCCTCACAGATGGATGATGCGACAATGGATTCGCTGGAACCGTATGACCTCTCCAAGGCGGTTGATTATGATGCGGCTTATTTCAGCGGGTATCTGGCGAACCGTTATGATGTGGAGGAGAAGGATGCCCAGCCCAGAGCAAACGACCGTGTGCTGAACACCTTCCGGTCCAAGATGCGGGAACAGGTGGTGGATTACGAGGAAGTGTCCCAGAAGGGAGAGAGTATCCGGCTGACCGGGGCGAGGGCGGAATACGCCATGCTTCCGGTATGGATGATGACCACCAAGTATAAGGGAGACAGTTATACCTTTGCCATCAACGGACAGACCGGTAAGATGACCGGCAGTCTGCCGGTGGATCAGGGGTTGTATTACAAATATCTGGTGTTGGGGACGCTGATCCCGATGCTGCTTGCCCAGCTTGTCCTGTTCTTTGTGGGGGACGGAGGAGTCAGCGTGTCCAGTGAGGTCATAGCGCTTGTCATTTCGCTTGTGATCGGATTCGGGTATGTGTCCCGCCTGAAAGCGGCGATGAGTACGGTTGCGATCAAACAGAATGCTGCCGGTTATGTGCAGCAGAATTCGGTGCGTGCCGGCAGGCCGGAGGATGTATTCCTGTTTACCAAGACGGAAAGACGGCAAAAGCCGCAGAATACATCCGGCAGTCAGGCGACAAGAACATAGCGGTAAACGGAATTCTGAAGGAAATAAAAAACTTCGTCTGTGGGTTCACAGGCGAAGTTTTTTGTCTTTCAGATCTGGGCAAAAACCTGTCCGATGGGCTCCTGGATCAGGAGATCCGCATAGCGGTCCCTGGGTGTGGGAGCTTTATTGATCACAACCAGTTTGTCTCCTTTAAAGTAGTCGATCAGACCGGCGGCGGGATAAACAGCCAGAGAGGTTCCGCCAATGATGAGCACCTGGGCTTCGCTGATATAGCGCACGGCATCGCGTATGGTCTTGTCGTCCAGTCCTTCCTCATAGAGCACTACATCCGGCTTCACGGGGCCGCCGCATTCCCGGCAGACAGGCACACCCTCGCTGTCCAGAATGTATTGGACGTCGTAAAAGGCATGGCAGCGCTCGCAATAGTTGCGGTGTACGGAGCCATGGAGTTCCAGCACCACCTTGCTTCCGGCAGCCTGATGCAGACCGTCGATATTCTGGGTCACCACCGCACGCACTTTGCCTTTTGCTTCCAGTTCGGCCAGCTTCTTGTGGGCGTCGTTGGGTTTAGCGTCCAGAAAGAGCATTTTATTGCGGTAGAAACGATAGAATTCCCCGGGATTTGTGCGGTAAAAGCTGTGGCTTAAGATGGTCTCCGGCGGGTAATCGTACTGCTGGTGATATAATCCGTCCACACTGCGGAAATCCGGGATTCCGCTCTCCGTGGAAACGCCGGCGCCGCCGAAAAAGACGATGTTATCATAGGTTTCCACAATTTTTTTTAATTCATCTACTGCTTCCGACATGGCACTGCCTCCTTTTCGTACAGCTCTTATGAAGAGTTTTCATGATTTTAGTATAGCACATTTGCGATGTCCGGAACAGTAAGAATAAAAACAATAATAAAATCTTAAGAAGCTTCCTGTTGTGACAGTGAGTGAACTTATGGTATATTGTTAGGGTGAGGCGTTCTATGAAAAACAGGAAAAAAAACAAAAATAATTTAATATTGTTTGAGAAAAGCAGGCGCATCATCCGGTTGGACCGGAGAGGGAAAGAATCCGGGGGCAGACGCCTGGCCGCGGCAGTGGCAGGCGTTCTGGCTGTCGTCAGTGTGGGGTATTGCGTCTGCATTCGATTGTTTATGGGATACGGCACCCGCTTTTTTCTGATCTGGGGTCTGATCGGTCTGGTGCTTGGCGGATCTGCATTCCTGCTCTGGCGCAGGGATGTGACGGATCGGATCCCGCGTTGGTTCCGGTATGCCTTCTGGGGCTGTATGGCAGCAGGTTTTCTGCTGTTTGCGGTGATCGAGGGACTGATCTTAGGGCAGTTCGGGGCACGGGCACAGGATGGCGCGGATCATGTCATTGTGCTGGGAGCCTGGTGGAAAAATGACCGGCCAAGTTATATATTGCAGCAGCGGTTGGATGCAGCTGTGGAATATCTGCGGCGGAATCCGGACACGCTTGTCATTGTTTCCGGCGGGCAGGGCAGCAATGAGACCATGCCGGAGGCAGAGGGAATGGCGATGTATCTGGAGGCAGCAGGTATAGAGGCGGATCGGATCCGGCTGGAGAGCAGATCCGGGGATACCAATGAAAACCTGAAGTTTTCGGCAGCATTTGTGGATAAGGAGGAGGACAGGGTCGTGATCGTAACCAATAACTTTCATGTATTCCGGGCTGTGGGAATCGCGCGGAAACAGGGATATGTGAGGGTGGAAGGACTGGCGGCGCCGTCCTATCCGGCTATGGTACCCAACAATCTGCTGCGGGAATTTTTCGGGGTGCTGAAGGATGTGCTGGTAGGGAATATGTAGGATCAGAAAGGATGGAAAATGGATATTCAGGTGGGAAATATATTGAAATTGAAGAAGCCGCATCCCTGCGGCAGCAGTGAGTGGGAGGTTTTGCGCATCGGAGCGGACTTTAGGCTGAAGTGCAGAGGGTGCGGGCATCAGATCATGATCGCGAGACCGGATCTGGAAAAAAACATCAAAAAAATTTTATAAAATGCTTGAATTTGCGCGAAATACATGGTATCATTTTGTTTCGTGATATACTAAATTTCCTTGCTCGCACATGAGAGGCGGGCCAGAGACCAAAAGGAGGTACGAAGCATGAACAAGTATGAATTAGCCGTTGTGGTTAGCGCTAAGATCGAAGACGAAGAGAGAACTGCAGTTGTGGACAAGTGCAAGGCTCTGATCGAGAGATTCGGCGGTACCATCACAGAGGTGGACGATTGGGGCAAGAAGAGACTTGCTTACGAAGTTCAGAAGATGAAAGAAGCTTTTTACTATTTCATCAAATTCGAGGCTGAGACGACTGCTCCCGCTGAGATCGAGAGCCGTGTCCGCATCATGGACAATGTCATTCGATTCTTGATCGTTAAACAGGACGAGGAATAAAGAAAGCGAGAGACAACAATTATGAATAAAGTAATTCTTATGGGACGTTTAACCAGAGACCCCGAGGTGAGATATTCACAGGGGGCGAGCCAGACCGCAGTCGGGAGATTTTCCATTGCAGTGGACAGAAGATTTAAGCGTGACGGCGAGCCGGACGCAGATTTCTTCAACTGCACAGCATTCGGAAAGCAGGCCGAGTTTGTAGAGCGTTATCTTCACAAGGGAACAAAGATCGTTGTAGTAGGTCGTATCCAGAATGACAACTACACCAACAAAGAGGGACAGATGGTTTACAGTGTCCGTGTGATGGTGGATGAGATCGAGTTTGCTGAGAGCAAGAATGCTCAGGGTGGTGATGGCGGCTATAACGGCGGAAACGGCGGATATAACAATGGCGGAAATGGTGGATTCAGCGGCGGAAATCAGGCTCCGGCTGCATCCGGCGCAGGTGACGGATTCATGAACATCCCTGACGGCATCGACGAGGAATTACCGTTTAACTAAGTTGCATTAAGTTGCATTCAGATTTTATAAGGAGGTAATATCATGGCATTCAATAAAGCAGAGAAATCCGATTCTCCGATGAGAAGAAAAGGCGGAATCCGCAGAAGAAAAAAGGTTTGCGTGTTCTGTGGCAAGGATAATGTGATTGATTATAAGGATACAGCAAAGCTGAAGAAGTATGTTTCCGAGAGAGGAAAGATCCTTCCCCGCCGTATCACCGGCAACTGCGCAAAGCATCAGAGAGCTCTGACTGTAGCAATCAAGAGAGCTCGTCATATTGCTCTTATGCCTTACGTAGCAGAGTAATCCGGGAATCGGTATAGATCGGATCCGGATGGAATCTTAGGTAAAAAATAAACCAGTCGCTTGTGGAGTGATCCGTTGCAGGCGGCTGGTTTTTTGTTGTCATTTCTTGTTATTTCTTGTTTGGGGACTCCAGGATCGCGTTGACAAAGAAACGATCCAAGGCGTCCAGCAGTTCTTTTTTGCGCAGGGACTTCAACAGATAAGCATCCGGTCTCCTCAATTTTGTTTTCGACAAATTAAATGGTGGCATCTTGACAGGATATTTGGTATAATATGAAGCGGAGATTTAACGGGAAAAGTGAATTGCTTTTTCCGAGTCTGCGATCAGGGGTGTTTTTTGCCCTATGGAGGGTTTTACATGAAGAAACGAATTCGTCTGAAAGGCCGGATCAAAACATATATTCAGCTGGGGATCTATCTGGGAGTTTTGCTGTGCGCGGTGGACGCGGCCGTCAGTGTGATCGATTACCGGGCGGGACTTTTGCTGGGCTTTTACACGGTGTTTTACTTTATTGTCATGATCTCGCTTTATTTTTACAATAAGCCGATCATCATGAACGAGCTGATCAGTTTTGCAACGGAGTATGGACAGATCCAGCGCAAGATCCTGCGGAATATGGAATTGCCCTACGCGTTGCTGGATGATTCGGGTAAGGTGATCTGGACCAACGTTGCGTTTGAGACGGTGATCCATCATCCGAAGGGCTACAGCAAGTCGATCACGGGTATATTTCCGATGTTGACGAAGGAGAAGCTGCCGAACCGGGAGATGATGGAAGCGCAGTATGACCTTGAGTTTGAGGAGAGTGAATATTCGGCCAAGCTCAAAACGATCCTGGTGGATGAGTTGGCAGAGCACAGCGATATCATTGATACAGAGGAATACGAAGGCTATCTGATCGCTATGTATCTGTTTGATCAGACTGCGTTGCATATCGCTTTGCGGGAAGTGGATGATCAGAGTCTGGCCGTAGGTATGATCTATCTGGATAATTATGAGGAAGCGCTGGACAGTGTGGAGGAGGTCAGACGCTCTCTTTTGACAGCGCTGATCGACAGAAAGGTGAACAAATATATCTCTTCGCTGGACGGTATCAGTAAGAAGCTGGAGAAGGACAAGTATCTGGTGATCCTTCGGAAAAAGGCGATCTCGCAACTCAGGGAGAATCGGTTTGATCTACTGGAGGAAGTGAAGACGGTCAATATCGGAAACGAGATGGCGGTTACCATGAGTATCGGCGTGGGCCTGGACGGTCTGACTTATGCGCAGAATTATGAGTTTGCCCGAAATGCTATTGATCTTGCGTTGGGACGCGGCGGCGACCAGGCGGTGATCAAGACGCCGGACAGTGTCACCTATTTCGGCGGCAAGAGCCAGCAGGTCGAGAAGAATACCCGCGTAAAGGCCCGCGTGAAGGCACAGGCGCTCAGAGAGATCATCACCAGTAAGGACAGAGTGCTTGTCATGGGGCATCATATGCCGGATTCAGACAGCTTTGGCTCAACGGTAGGTATTTATCGGATCGCGACGACATTGGGAAGAAAGTGTCATATCGTACTGGACGAGGTGCCTACGGCAATCCAGCCGCTGGTAGATCTGTTTAAGAACAATCCGGAATATGAAGAGGATATGATCATCAAGAGTCAGCAGGCACTTGAGATCGCAGGCAGTAATGCCGTTCTTGTGGTGGTGGATGTCAATAAGCCGTCGATCACCGAGTGCCCGGAACTGCTCCGGTACTGTAAATCCATTGTAGTGCTGGATCACCACAGACAGGGGACGGAGACCATAGAGAATGCTACGCTTTCCTATGTGGAGCCTTATGCATCTTCCGCATGCGAGATGATCTCCGAGATCCTGCAGTATACCTACGATAACATCAAGATCCGTTCGGAAGAGGCGGACTGCATGTACTCCGGTATCATGATCGACACCAATAATTTCACGACAAAGACCGGCGTGCGAACCTTTGAGGCAGCAGCATTTTTGCGCCGGAACGGAGCGGATGTGACCCGGGTGCGGAAGATGTTCCGCGAGGATGCACAGGAATATAAGGCGAGAGCAGATGCGGTGAGCCAGGCGGAGATTTACAGGCAATATTTTGCCATTTCGGTCTGCATGGCGGAGGATCTCCCCAGCCCGACGGTGATCGGTGCGCAGGCGGCAAACGAACTTTTGAATATCCGGGGTATCAAGGCAAGCTTTGTGCTCACGGATTATAATGGGAAAATCTATGTCAGTGCCCGATCTATTGATGAAGTCAATGTCCAGATCATCATGGAACGTCTGGGGGGCGGCGGCCACCTGAACACTGCAGCCTGTCAGATGGAAGGCGTGGGAATTGCAGAGGCGATCGGTGCAGTGAAGCGGACTTTGGACGATATGTTGGAAAAAGGCGAGATATAACCCCTGAATGCGCGCAGCGCAAGGGGGAGAAATAGAACAGCAACAAGAGGAAAGGAAGTAAAGAGGAAATGAAGATCATATTACTGCAGGATGAGAAGAAACTTGGGAAAAAGGGAGATATCATAGAGGCGAGCGACGGTTATGCGAGAAACTATATTTTGCCCAAGAAGATCGGTGTCGAGGCCACAGCACAGAATATGAATGATCTGAAGCTTCACAAGGCGAATGATGAGAAAGTGGCGAAGGAGCAGCTTGAGGCCGCGAAGGTGTTGGGCAAGGAATTGGAGACGATGCAGGTCGTGGTGTCGCTCAAGGCCGGAGAGGGCGGTAAGACATTCGGATCGGTTTCCAGCAAGGAAATTGCGGCAGCGCTCAAGGAGCAGCATAAAGTTGACATTGACAAAAAGAAGATCCAGTTGCCGGAAGCGTTGAAGTCCATTGGCAGTTATGAGGTAGGTGTGAAACTGCATCCCCAGGTGAATGCAAAGCTGACAGTAAAAGTAACGGAGGCATAAGATGCCCGCAGCAGATGAAAATGTATTAAAAAAAGTAATGCCCAACAGCATAGAGGCA
>CADBNO010000125.1 GCA_902796105.1 uncultured Lachnospiraceae bacterium
AACTCCTTGTTATCGGACATGTCCCGCTGCCATTCCAGGATCTGGCGCAGCCAGACTAATTTATCCTCCTCCTGGGTTTCCACACGTTTCCCATCGGAGGCTTCCTTGTATTTCCAATGTGCCGCAATACCATATTCCGCCGCCTTGTGCATCTCGAAGGTTCGAATCTGCACTTCAAACGGCTGTCCATTGCTTCCGATCAGCGTCGTATGCAGAGACTGGTACATATTTGCCTTCGGCATGGCAATGTAATCCTTAAAACGTCCCGGGATCGGCTTATACATCTCATGGATCACACCCAGCGCCGCATAGCAATCCTTGACGGTATCCACAATAATACGCACAGCAAACAGATCATAGATCTGATCCAGCGTTTTATTCTGGTTCTTCATCTTTTTATAAATACTGAAAAAATGCTTCACGCGGCCGTCCACTTTCGCCTGGATGCCTGCGTTTACAATGTGAACATTAACCTCGTCCACTATGCTCTGGATATATTTTTCCCTCTCACTCTTGCGCACGGCGATCTTATCCACCAGATCATAATAAGCCTCGGGCTCCAGATACTTCAAAGACAGGTCATCCATCTCTGTCTTGATCTTGCTGATGCCCAGTCTCTGGGCGATGGGGCAATAAATTTCCAGAGTTTCCTTCGCGATCCGCTGCTGACTCTCCGGCTTCTGATACTTCAGCGTACGCATATTATGAAGACGGTCCGCCAGCTTGATCATGATCACACGGATATCCTTAGCCATAGCCAGGAACATCTTCCGGAGATTCTCCGCCTGCATCTCCAGCTTGACGTCCGACTGATTCCCATCCGGCGTTAACGGCAGTTTCTCCAGCTTGGTCACGCCATCCACCAGAAGGGCTACTTCATCCCCGAACTCTCGCTTCAGATCATCCTCCGTCATAACGGTGTCCTCCACCACATCATGGAGCAGTCCCGCTACAATGGTTTCCTTGTCCAGCTCAAGATCAGCCAGTATGATCGCCACATTCAGGGGGTGGATGATGTAAGGCTCACCCGACTTTCGAAGCTGTCCGCTATGTGCCTCGCTCGCCATGGCATAAGCTTTCTCGATCATGGATGTGTCATCGCTGGGATGATATTTTCTGACATGCTCAATAAGCCTCTGGTGTAAAACCTCAGGGGCTATGAATTCTTCTGCCGGACTTATTTTTTCATCCCGAAAAATAACACTGCTCTTTGCTTCTGCCATGCTCAAACGTTCCTATCGTAACTTTTGATTATTTACCCGGATAACAGATTGCCGAATCCAGACGATAACCTGCAATCCTCTCTCTGCCCTTCAAGCCCGCCAGCTCCATAAGGACCACAACACCAACCACAACTCCTCCAAGAGACTCGATCAGCTGGATCATTGCCTCTGTCGTACCGCCGGTGGCGATCAGATCATCTACGATCAACACCTTCTGTCCTTTTTGGATACTATCCTTATGCATCTCGATCGTAGCCTGTCCATACTCCAGGTCATAGGATTTCTCCACAGTCTCGCAGGGAAGCTTGCCCTTTTTACGGATCAGCACGAAAGGCTTGCGGTTATTATAGGCGATCGGCGTACCGAAAATAAATCCTCTCGACTCCGGTCCGGCCACTACATCATAGTCTAAATCTTTTACCAGATCCTGCATGGTATCGATTGCCAGATGCAATCCTTCCGCATCCTGTAAAACACTTGTTACATCTCTGAAAATGATTCCGGGTTCCGGGAAATCGGGAATACTTCTTACATACTCTTCCAGTTTTTTCATGACACCATCCTCCATCCTCTTTTTTCTCAGTCACAGATCATCCGCGTCTGGTGACGTTTGACTCCAGACTCTCCAGCAGCTGCTTGTTGTTCACCATGTCCAGCTGTTTTTTTACAAAATACCGGATGATCTCGCTTCGCGTAATGATACCGATAAACACATTTCTGTCATCCACCACCGGCACAAAATTCTGCATCTGTGCCTGTCCCAAAAGCTGTTCCATATTGGTATCGATACAAACCGGCTTGATCTTGCCGCTCTGTATGATATCGCGCAGGGTCATCTGCTCCACGCTTTTCATCGTCACATTGGGAAGCGGCATGTTATGATCTAGGATATTCCACAGGAAATCACTGGTGCTGACGACTCCGACATACCGGTCCTCATCGTCGATCACCGGCACCGCTGTGTATCCGCTTCTTCTGAGCTTTTCTAAGCCCTGCCGGATCGACATCTGATCCCGCAGATAAGTTACTTCCGCTTTGGGCATAAGAAATGATGCTATGTTCATGGTACCGCTCCTTTATTTTCTACCACAACACTTCTTGTACTTTTTACCGCTTCCGCAGGGACAGGGATCATTAGGATAAACCTTCTTCCCCTTGATAATCGTCGTGGAAGATTTCTGCTCTTTATACAGGCGTTTCTTGGTATCCTCATCGAAAATATCGTTCCATGCCTCCAGATTATAGAGCCAGTCCGCCTCAGCAGCCACCATGTTCTTGTAGAGCAGCTCCTTGTCAAAGCCAAGCTGAACCGGTGTATCCTCCTCCATTGTCTCGATCGGATTCTTCTCCTTCAGGCTGTCATTGATGCCGTCCAGAAACCCGGTCATCGCCATTATATCCACATGGAACTTGTCCGCAAGTTCTTTCACAGTTCCGGACACCACCTCATCAGGGTTCTTCAAAAGCTCCGCATAAATATCACGTTCCTGCTTAAAATAAGCGTTCCAAAGGTTCTGCAGTGTCGTTCTGTTTGCCTGTTCATTGTATGCGACTGAGCGCCATTGATCTAATAATGCCATCTCCAATACCATCCTTATTTTTGTTATTTACTTATTTCCAGCAAAGCCCCTAAAAATACACCTTTAAGTATATAACAGATTGCGTCAAAAAACAACATTTACCCGCTAATTGCCAAATAAAAAAATTAGTGGTATGATAGATTACAGTTCTGAAAATCAGCGGGAACCCCGCAGAAACAGACAAAGACTCGTTATATTCACAGACAGGTTCGTAAATAGGGAGGAAACTATGAAACAGCCCAAAAAGATCACTTCCAAACAGATTGCCGCTATCATCGGTGTTGCTTTGCTGGTACTGCTGTATGCAGCAACGCTGATCCTGGCCATTGCAGACAACAGCGCATCCGGCAGATTCTTTATGCTGAGTCTGGCCTGCACCCTGGTGGTTCCTATTATTGTCTTTCTTTACTGTTGGATGTGGGCCAGACTCACCGGCAAAAAGACCATGGGCGACCCGGATCCCGCCGATCTACCCGACGAT
>CADBNO010000126.1 GCA_902796105.1 uncultured Lachnospiraceae bacterium
ACGGGAGAAGCTGAACAGGACAGAGACAGGACGGAAGCTTCCGGATCGACTGTTTGGCGAAATAATACGGATGGGGATGGAAAGTGGTGAGATCGACAGGAACCTGCCAACCGAATATGTGCTGTATGCCATATTCTGCAAAGTGATGACGTATATGATGTGCATTGCAACGAAGGAGAGCTTCGGCATCGATAATCGCAAAATGCGCGAGCTGGTCATTGCAGGGCTCTTAAAAGAATTAAAAAATGAAATCTAGCACGGAACCGGATAAACTGGCAAATTGCCTCTTTATCCGGTTCTTTTTTGTGTAGTGTGAATAATGATAATCCGGCGTTGATCCGGCAGCAGATTTAGCCTTGACATATTATCTCCTAAATAATATAATCCAAAATCATAATGCGAGAAAATGATATCCCAAGCAGATATTCCGGCCATTTCGGTCAGATTTTTCATGAAATTGTTTAATTGAATAGTCGGCATTGAACCTATGGAACAAGGTACTATGGAAAGCAAGAAAATCATTGAAATCATTGAATGCAGTGTCTGCAGTACGTCATCGGCCATGTGAAAATACTTGAAAAAAACTTGATGTATTGTATAATGATAGGGAGGGGTTAAATGTCGCAGACAAATACGACAGAAGACACGCGGATCCAGTGGCATCCGGCTTTTGTGGCCGCCATGAACCTGGAGTTTCGGCAGATAAAAACGTCTCATATATGGCTCACCGCACTTTCCGGGAAACTGGAGAAGCAGGATATATCAGCGCTTTTGGAGAGGACGAGAACACTTCGTGAGAAGATGGATAAAGAATATGCAGACTCGGTTCTGCAGGTCAGTGTAACAGCAAATAAGAAGATCGTGGACGAGCTGAAGGGAGTGGAGAAGGATATGTGTCAGGCACTTTTGGAGATCATGGAACCGGAGATCAATCAGATCAAGCAGGAAACCCGGCAGGAGGCTCGGCAGGAGGCCCGGCAGGAGGCCCGGCAGGAGGATATAGCAATAACGGTTAATACATTGCGGGATTTAGGCCATCCTGATAGCATTATCCGCGAGATCATCATCAAAAATTTTGAACTGTCACCGGCAGATGCAGATGAAATCATGATTTCGTAAAAATGAAAAGCTAAAATGAAAAAGCATAAAAAAACAAAAATTAGTTATTGACAAGCAGGGGGGCGTTTGCTATAATCATTCTCGGTGGTTGCGCGAGCGTGCCCCGAAGTGCTGCTGTGGCTCAGTCGGTAGAGCGTCACATTGGTAATGTGGAGGTCACGGGTCCGATTCCCGTCAGCAGCTCTTACAATGAGCCCGGAATGCTAGAAAAAGCGTTTCGGGTTTTTTAACTTTATAGGAAATTGCGGCGTAAGGACGCGTTCGGATCAGGAGTTGCAATGCTGCTCCCGAAATGCGGCGAAGCCGCTTTCTTGTTTAGGCAGTGGGCGGACAGAAGCAGGAATGATTGGCGGGAGTTGATATGGAGAATAGGGCAGAGGGCTCTGTGATGCGGGTTATTGCCCGGATCCACACGGATTTCCCGGAAAAATTCGGTATACCGAGACAGAGTGGTCTGGTGAGCAGGCTTAAGGGCGAGATCGTCTTTGAACCGGAGTTTCGTAGAGTTGAGGCACTCTATGGGATAGAGGAGTATTCCCATCTGTGGCTGATCTGGGAGTTTTCCGCGGCGAAGCGGGAGAAGTGGTCGGCTACGGTTTATCCGCCGAGATTGGGCGGCAGGGAAAAAAGAGGCGTTTTTGCTACGCGTTCTCCGTTTCGACCCAATGCGATCGGGCTTTCCTGCGTGAAGCTGGAAGAGGTGATCCGCACCGGACAGGATGCGCCGAAGTTGATCGTATCGGGGGTAGATATGCTGGACGGAACCCCTGTTTATGATATAAAACCGTATCTGCCGTATGCGGATGCTTATCCTCAGGCGGCGGGAGGATTCGGACAGGCGCACAGAGAGGATGGCATAGAAGTGGTTTTCCCCGGGGAGCTGCTGCAAAGGCTGCCGGCGGATAAACAGGAGGCTGCCTGTGAAGTGCTGGCGCAGGATCCCAGAGCGGCGTACAATAAGCAGCCTGACTATGTATACGGGATGACTTTTGCCGGATATGATATCCGGTTCCGGATAGAAGATGGTGTCCTCAGGGTTTGTGATGTGATCCCGGCGGATGGTGCGGGATTTGAGAAGATAAAGTAACCGGATGTGACGAAAAAGGTAAGTTATGAGGTGGAAAAATGGCACAATGGGCGGCGGGTTTCAGCGATACGTTCTATAAATGTTTTATCAAAGAGGACAGATATAAATTGTTGTTGAGCGGTATCAGTGTGACGATCAAGGTATCGCTTCTGGCGGTGGTGATCGGTATCCTGATCGGTATGGTCATTGCAATGTGCAATCTGTCCAGGCATAAACTGCTCCGGATTGTAGGCGGGATCTATACGGATGTGATCCGGGGAACCCCTTCTGTGACGCAGCTGATGATCATTTATTTTGTTATCTTTGCGTCGGTTCATCTGGATAAATGGATCATTGCGGCGATTGCATTCGGCGTCAATTCAGGCGCGTATGTGTCGGAGATCATCAGGGCCGGGATCATGTCGATCGACAAGGGCCAGATGGAGGCGGGCAGATCGCTGGGGCTGAATGCTTTTCAGACGATGAGTCATATTGTGATCCCGCAGGCGATCAAAAATATTTTTCCGGCACTCTGCAATGAGTTTATCGTATTGATCAAAGAAACCGCAATTGTCGGTTATGTGGGACTGATGGATATCCAGAAGGCAGGGGATTTCATCAAGAGTGCGACATTTATCGCGTTCATGCCTTTGGTGGGAACCGCGGTGATCTATTATGTGCTGATCAAGATCCTGACTCTGATCCTGAAACGGATCGAGGCGGCGTTGCGCAAAGCGGATGCAAGGTAACAAACGGGTGGATGTAGAGGGATAGGATATGATCAAAGTAAAAAATTTACATAAGACATTTGAAAATCTGGAAGTGCTCCGTGGGATCGACGAGCATATTGAAAAGGGTGAGGTGGTCGTTGTGATCGGGCCTTCCGGGTCGGGTAAGAGCACGTTCTTACGCTGTCTGAATCTGCTGGAAGACGTGACAGAGGGGGAGATCTATGTGGATGATGAGATGATCAATTCCCCGAAGGTGAATGTAAACCGGATCCGGCAGAAGATGGGTATGGTGTTCCAGCAGTTCAATCTGTTCCCGCATCTGACGATCATGGAGAACATTACACTGGCTCCGGTTTTGTTAAAGAAGATGACGAAGGAAGATGCGATCAAACGGGGAAGGGAACTTTTGGCCAGAGTCAATCTGGCAGAGAAGGAGGACGCTTATCCCGCACAGCTTTCCGGCGGGCAAAAGCAGCGTGTGGCGATAGCCAGGGCACTTGCCATGGACCCGGAGATCATGCTGTTTGATGAGCCTACATCTGCGCTGGATCCGGAGATGGTGGGTGAAGTGCTGGATGTTATGAAGGACCTGGCGAAATCCGGCATGACGATGGTGATCGTGACCCATGAGATGGGATTTGCCAGAGAGGTGGCAACGCGTGTGCTGTTCATTGATCAGGGGATTGTGATGGAAAAAGGTACGCCGGCTGAGGTTTTCGGCAATCCGCAGAACGAGAGAACGAAGAACTTTTTGAGCAAAGTGCTTTGACGTGCCTTTATTTTCAAAAGAAAATTGGGTATTCTGTTGCTTTTCATTTTCCGAAAAGCTGTTATAATGATAGAATATCAGACCGGTGAATAAACCGGCTATTACGAGGAGGAAAAATTATGAAAAAGACAACAAAACTGGCAGCGTTGCTGCTCTCTGCGGCGATGCTGGTGAGCATGTTTACGGCATGCGGCAATTCCGGCAGTGCGGACAACGGCAATTCTCAGGCTGCAGGACAGAGCAGTGCGGCACAGGCGCCTGCGGCAGGCAGTGAGCTCAAGTTCGGTACCAACGCAGAGTTCCCGCCCTTTGAGTTTGTGACGGCAAACGGCGTGATCGGGCAGTATGATGGAATTGATATGGCTATCGCAAAGCAGATCGCTGAGGAGAACGGCAAGACGGCTGTGATCGAGAACATGGAGTTTGACTCTCTGCTGGTAGCTCTGCAGAACGGACAGATCGACGCGGTGATCGCAGGCATGACGGTAACGGATGAGAGAAAAGAGAGCGTTGATTTCTCTACCCCCTATTATACGGCGACACAGGTGATGATCGTGAAAGAGGATTCCGATATTGCCAAGGCTTCTGATATTGCAGACAAGAAGATCTGTGTCATCCAGGGGTATACCGGTCAGACCTGTATGGACGAAATGGGTTACCCTTATGAGGCATTCAAGAAGGGAACCGAGGCGATCATGGAGCTGGTTAACGGAAAGTGTGATGTTGTGGTGATCGACTCTGCAACAGCAGCCAAGTATGTGAGTGACAATGCCGGGTTGAAGATCGTGGAGGATCCCACTGCATTTGAGGGCGAAGAGTATGCCATCGCGGTGCAGAAGGGCAACACGGAGCTGCTGAACATGATCAACACAGCGATCGAGAAGAAGCTGGCAGACGGCACGATCTCCGCTCTGGCAGCACAGTACGCAGAGGCTGCGGCTGAGTAAGTCTTATACGAAAGAGTAGTGCAGATTCTGAAGCAGACCAGTGAATAAGTTGGTTAACAGAATCTAGCACTGCTTTTTTGATTTAAAATTCAGAAATATATCTTATGGGTATGGTGAAAAAATATGAAGATTAGATATAGGTTGACTTTGCTACATAAATTTTTGATAGTATTTCTTTTGTTTATGGGCATTTCCGGTTTTTTTATTAATAAATCGACTTACCGTGAGAGATGTTATCATGAGACTATAAACTATTTTAATCTGATCCATGCTGGGGACTATCTGATAACGGTTAAATATCTTGACTTGCCGGTTGACAGTGAATTGCTTGTATATACGTTGGATAAAGCAGATGCATATAATTGCCCGCAAATGGAGATAGCTCGAATGGAGTTACAAGCCGGGGATGCGGAAGTAGAACTAAAAATACACGTGGAAGATGATCTGAACAGATTATATATCGCTACAGGAGAGGATACAGAGGATTATAGCTATATAGATGAGGCATACATAGATGGCCTTCAACTTCTGGATCATGACCACTATTTTATTGCATCTTTTTTAGTGTTTTTAGCGTTTTTGGTATTGGTCTTAGGGTGGTTTGTGGATCGGGCAAAGTATGACAGGCTGGCAGTGTTAGGGCTGATTGGGTTGATCGCAAGTATTCCTCTTATGTCAGATTTTCTTATCTGTGTACAGGATTACGATCTGAAATTTCATTTTGCCAGGATCAATGGTATTTATGCCGGGATGAGTGCCGGCGATTTTCCTGTTCGAATCAATCCGATCCAAACGGAAGGTTTGGGTAATATGTCTGCCACGATGTATCCGGCGGCGTTTTTATATCCAATTGTTTTTTTACATATGCTGGGGATGTCCACGATCCTGGGATATAAATTGCTGTTGGTGTCGGCGAATATTGTCACGGCAATTCTTTCATACTACGCAGGGGTTAATATCTGTAAGTCGGAGAAAATAGGATGGCTTACAAGTATATTCTATACATTTTCTTTATATCGTCTGAATGATATGTATGTCAGAGCTGCATTAGGAGAAACTATAGCGATGACTTTTTTCCCGCTGGTTATTTGGGGCGCCTATGAAGTATTATGGGGTGACAGAAAAAAATGGTATCTTTTGATGTTAGGGATGACGGGGGTGTTGGAATCACATGTTCTTTCGGTGGAAATGTGTGCCTTTTTTCTGGTATTGCAGGGAGGCCTTTTTCTTCTTTCGGCAAAGCCGGATCAAAAAGGGCACAGGATCGGAGCAGTTATCAAAGCAACATTTGTTACGGTGTTAGTGAACGCATCATTTTTGATCCCTTTTCTATATTACATGAAGGAGAAGTTTCTTATTTTTTCTGAAAAAAATACATTGGCGGATAATGCGGTCTATTTTTCACAGATGTTCACTTTGTTTTCGAATCCGAGCGGGATCAATAATCATCGCGGATATACTTTGGAGGAGATGCCGCTGACCATAGGCGCACCACTTATCATAGGGGCTGTTTCGCTGATCATTATGCGGACGATAAGGCATGATAATGATAGAGAAGAAAAATACAGTATTGCAACATGCTATTTGGCGTTTGGGTGTATTGCACTGGCTATGACATCATGGCTTTTCCCTTGGGAGTTGTTCGATAGGCAGAGGGGGTTGGAACATATAGCTGCTTCGTTGCAGTTCCCGTGGCGGTTGCTTGCGCCGGCCAGCATATTTTTTAGCATAGCGGCGGCTGCCGGATTGGAATTGATGGAAAAACAAGAGAATTATAAATGGGTTTTTCGATCCATTCTTGTTTTGGAAATAGTTAGCCTGTGTTATTTTATGGATCATTTAGCTGTGGACGCAGATGCATTTAACAAAAAACAGGCAGAGACAAGCAGGTGTTTTGACTATTGGTATATGTATGACGGAGATACAGATTTACAGAATACGACGATCGTTTATGATACGGCTGGTGCGCTGATAAATTATACCGATTACATGAAAAAAGGCAGCAGAGTGAGCTTTAATATCAATGTATATGAAAATACAGCAGAAGACAATTATCTGGTATTTCCGCTGTATTATTATCCCGGCTATGAGATCTTGATAGATGGTAAGCCGGTAGAGTTATTTAGGATCAACGAGCGGGTTGCATGTAAGATACCTGAAGGGATGGCGCATGTTGAAGCCTATTACAAGGGTGATCCTATTTTTCGCGTAGCAGATATTGTCTCTATACTCACAATAATGCTATTGATTGGATGGTGGGGCTACAAGAGAACCATAATGCTGAAACGGTCCTAAAAGGTGATGATTTCCGCGTTGAATTACCAATATGTATTTACTCTGTCCTGCTGTGGCTTTTGCTTGACAAAGAAAAGAAAAGATGGTACGCTGACTAAAGTTAAGAGGGAGTAGTTGCAATGGTGCAATCAACATACCCCGGCGGCAGCGAGGTAAACCGGACAGAATAGAGTTTCGGCTGTTGAGCCGTGGTTGCACACTTTCATGACAGGCGTCGGCTGATGATGAGAGAACAAGACTTTTAGCACATTTTTTGTGCTGGAAGTCTTTTTTTCTTTATCCGGCCACCGGATTTGGGAACCGGCAGTGTCTGGATGAGAACAGTGCAGTATCCCTGATAAGATTTGCCGGATGAGTGCAGGAGGAAAAGAAAATGGCAATGGTATTACAATTCGTATTGTTGGTAGTAGGCTTCGTCATGTTGATCAAAGGCGCCGACTGGTTTGTGGAGGGGGCGTCCAAGGTCGCAGACCGCTTCGGTATCCCGCAGATCGTCATAGGTCTGACTATCGTGGCAATGGGAACTTCTCTGCCGGAGGCGGCGGTGAGTATTTCCGCAGCATTGAAGGAAAGTGCAGATATTACGATCGGTAATGTGGTGGGAAGCAACATCATGAATGTGTTGGTGATCCTGGGGCTTACTTCTGTGATACGGGCGGTTGCGGTAAAGAAGAATACGATCCGATATGAGATGCCCTTCACGATCGGCGTCACGGTTGTTTTGGCGGTCATGGGTCTGTTGGACAATCAGGTGGGACGATTGGAGGGCGTGATCCTGTGGGTGTTCATGCTGCTGTATCTGGCATATCTGGTGTGGGTTTCCAAGACGGACAAGGATGCCATCGAAGAGGTGGCTCAGGCAGGTGAAAAGGAGTCCATCCTTAAGATGGTGGTCATGATCCTGGTCGGTGCAGGGATGATCGTATGGGGAAGTGATATCACGGTAGATGCGGCAACAGCGATCGCAAAGAGCTTCGGTATGTCGGAGCGTCTGGTGGGTCTGACGATCGTGGCGTTCGGCACATCCCTGCCGGAGCTGGTGACCAGTTGCACCGCAGCGGTCAAAGGTAAAGCGGATATCGCAGTGGGAAATATCGTGGGCAGCAATATATTCAATATCCTGTTTGTAGTGGGAACTACCGCGCTGATCACACCGGTTCCGTATAGTGCGAACTTTATGATCGACAGTATTGTAGCGGTGGCGGCGATGATCCTTTTACTTGTGTGCGTCATTCCCAGGAAACAGCTGGGGCGTGTGGGTGGTATCCTGATGCTGCTCGGTTATGCCGGTTATTTTGTTTATTTGATCAGATAAATGGATTTCTTCTGCGTGTAGGGATTGCCCCGCCACCCCGAAAATGATATAATGGAGAGAAAGATCTATATTACTTCTCAATGGGGGAGAGGGGTATGAAGAAATATATATCGATCGGTTATCTGGCAATAGCGATATTTTTCTTCCTGGTGGTTTTTTCAACATGGAACAAATATAACGTTTACACCACCAGCAGACAATACCGGCATGGCTATCAGCGGGTGAAGGATTATGAATATACGCGGTATGACGATCCGCAGGCACCTGCAGGTATCAAGGAAGAGTATCGTTTTTCGGTGGATAAGATTACGGGAACTTATCGTGAACTTGTGTTTTTTACGGTCCATGAGAATGTTTATGTCTATGTTAACGGGCAGCAGGTATACTATATTTGTCCGGCACAGGGGAATAAATTCGGTAAGACACCCGGAGGTGTCTGGAACAGTGTGGCACTTGAGGACGGGGAAGAGAACTGCGAGATCCGGGTGCTTCTGTATCCCGTTTATAAGAGATTGAATGCGGCGAAGCCGACGTTTTATTACGGCGAGAAATACGCTGTTGTGCTGCATGTGCTTTTGCAGCAGTTCCCGACCATTTTGATCAGCCTGATCTGTATGCTGTTGGGGATTTTATTTGTAGTTTATGAGGTTTATCATCAGAAGGATGTGCAGAAGCTGCAGGGCAATCTGACGATGCTGGGAACCTTTGCCATTATGATCGGGCTGTGGAAGCTTACAGATAACGAGGCCATGTATCTGCTGTTCCCGGAGCAGCATGCCATGTATTTGATCCCGTGCCTGCTGCTGCATTTGGGAATGGTTCCCTTTGTCCTTTTTGTCAGAGAGCTGAATATCGGCGTGCGCAGCAGAAAATTCTGGATAGTCTGCATTTTTATCGCGATGGGGATTGCGTTACTCACCACATTGCTGCAGATTTTTAGAATTTATGATCTGCGGGAGACCTTGTGGGCGGTTCACGCGGAAATTGTTGCCCTGCTCATATTGACTTTTGGTATGGCGATTTACGAGGTGCATCAGAGAGGAATGACAGAGAAGCTGAGGCTACACCTGATCGCTGTGCCGATCTGTACGCTGGGTGTCATTTTGGATATGCTGATCTATTATGTGATGGGCGGTATAAGGGTCGGCTTTTTTGCCGTATTGGGCTTTACGGCATATGTTATCTTGCTGGGGGTTGATTCGGCAAAAGGGTTGACGCAATTGATCGATATTGGTGTACAGGCAAAACATTTTGAGCAGAAGGCGTACCATGACCAGTTGACCGGTTTAAATAATCGTATGGCTTATGCAGACTATACGAATCGGGATGAGTTTTCGCCGCAGCGATGTATCATTGCTGTATTTGACCTGAACAATCTGAAAAAGTGCAATGATGTGCTGGGACATGAGAAGGGTGATCTATATATTAAGGAATGCGCGGAGATCATCAAAGAAACCTTTGGGGATATCGGTCAGTGTTACCGTATGGGTGGTGACGAATTCTGCGTATTGATGGAACAGGTTTCGCTGGAAGTCTGTCATAAGCGGATGAAACAGATGGAGGAACTGGTGATACAGCGCAATCGGAAGAATCCGGAGATCAAGATGGGGATCGCCTACGGTTACGATGTGTTTGACAACCGGATCGATCACAATATCAATGATACAGCCAGAAGAGCGGATAAGAAGATGTATGACAGGAAGTTTAAGATGAAGCAGGAGGAGAGTAACACATGAGACAACAGGGAATATTGATGCCGATTGCGAGTATTCCGTCTGCATATGGTATCGGGACCTTCGGAAAGGAAAGCTACCGGTTTGTCGATTTTTTGGAAAAGGCGGGGCAGACGCTGTGGCAGATTTTGCCTTTGGGTCCTACCGGTTATGGGGATTCTCCTTATCAGACGTTTTCTACTTTTGCGGGAAATCCGTATTTTATCGATCTGGAAATGCTCATTACAGACGGACTTCTTACCCGGAAGGAATGTGATTCCTACAGTTTTGACGGGGACACCGGTTCGATCGACTACGAAAAAATATACTACGCCAGATTTCCCTTGCTTCGGAAGGCCTTTGAGCGGGGCTATGCAACGATCAGGGTAACGGACAGTTATCTGGGGTTTGAACAGAATAATGCATACTGGCTGGAGGATTACGCGTTATATATGGCGGTGAAGGATTCTTTTGGCGGTGTGTGCTATATGGAGTGGCCGGAGGATATCCGGAGACGGAAGAAAGCGGCTTTGAACCGGTACAGAAAGGAATTGAGAGAAGAGATCGATTTCTATAAGTTCCAACAGTACCTGTTTTTCACGCAATGGAGCGCGCTGAAGGCTTATGCGAATGAAAGAAAGATTGAAATTGTCGGTGATATTCCGATCTACGTGGCTTTTGACAGTGCCGATACCTGGGCGGATCCCAGGCTTTTCCGGATGGACAGGCAGGGATACCCCACGGCGGTGGCCGGGTGCCCGCCGGATTATTTCTCCGAAACGGGACAACTGTGGGGGAATCCGCTCTACGATTGGGATTATCATAAAGAGACGGGCTATGACTGGTGGATGAAGCGGTTTGCCCACTGCTATGAGTTATATGATGTAGTGCGTATCGATCATTTCCGCGGTTTTGATGAATATTGGGCGGTTCCTTACGGAGAGCCTACCGCGGTGAACGGAGAGTGGCTGAAAGGTCCGGGCTATGAGCTGTTTGCCACGCTGAAAAAAAGACTGGGGAAAAAGCGTATCATAGCGGAGGATTTGGGCTTTATGACAGACGGCGTGCGGAAACTGGTGAAGCGTACCGGATTTCCGAATATGAAGATCCTGCAGTTTGGCTTTGATTCAGCCGGTGAGAGCGAGTATCTGCCGCATAAGTATGAGCATAACTGTGTCGTGTATACAGGGACGCATGACAATGACACTACGGTGGGATTTATCCGCCAAATGTGTGCGAAGGATCTGAAATTTGCGAAAAAATATCTGCACTGTAAGAATGACAAAAAGCTGTGCAGGGAGATGATACGTGCGGGGATTGCCAGTGTGGCGGATCTGTGCATCATTCCGATGCAGGATTGGTTGGAACTGGATAATAAAGCGCGTATTAACATACCGTCCACTTTGGGCGAAAACTGGAAGTGGCGTATGGATCCGGGAGCTTTGACGGATGATCTGGCGAAGCGGATATATAAAATGACGAAGTTGTATGGAAGATAAAGGGTTGTGAGGAGTTGACATGTCGAAAGAACAAAAAAGCCGAGTGATATTTTGGGGAGCATGCGCCGTGATCGGTGTGCTTGCTGTGGTAACACGATTATTTCGACTGCCGGCTCTTCCCTATGGGTTTCATCTGGATGAAACTAGCGTGATCTATAATGCGTGGTGTCTGGCGAATTACGGTGTTGACCGGTATCTGAAGAGTTTTCCGGTGTATTTTATCAACAATGAACTGGGGAACAGCGGGCAGAGTGCATTATATACCTATGCGCTGGCAGCGGTGTTTAAGATTTTGGGATATCGTTCGGCTTATGCGAGGATACCCGGCGTGATCTTCAGCTGGATCAACATAGGGTTTGGAATGTTGACGGCGAATCGGATATTCAAAGAGAAGAAACAGTATGTGCTGATCACCGGGCTTCTTCTGACGATCTGCCCCTATTTTATCATGGCATCAAGGATTGCGCTGGACTGTAATCTCATGCTTGGGATGTCCACAGTGTTTTTGTATTTTATGGTTTGCATCTTTGAAGAGGGAAGGACGAGAGATTACGTTTGCGCGGGAGTCGCGGGGGGGCTTGTGCTCTATGCCTATGCGCTGTCCTATGCGATCATGCCGGTCTTTTTAGTGCTGTTTTATGTGGCGCTGATCCGGACAAAGCGGTTTGCGTGGCGGAAGATGTTTGCGATGGCGGTGCCGATGGGGCTTTTGGCTCTGCCGCTGATGGTCACACAGATCATAAACCTTTTTGATCTGAATGAGGTCGTGGTCTGCGGCGTGACGCTGACGAAACTGACCGGGTACAGACTGAATAATATGACGCCGTTTGACCGGTACAAGATATATGACATTTCCCGGTGCCTGTTTGTGGGGGACGGACTGCCGTTTAACGCAATTCCCGGAATTCCGCTGCTGTACCATGTGTCCATTGTGTTGGGCACGGTGGCGGTCATCTGGAGCCTGATCCTTTGTGTCCGTAATTTTGTGAAAAACAGGATGACGGCATCGGATATCATGATCCTTTGGTTTGCGAGCTGCATTACCTTGTTCTTGCGGTTGAACGCCAATGTGTATCGGATGAACGAAATTTATTTCAGCTATATTCTGATGATCGTTTTGCTGATCCGCAGACTCAGCGGACTCAAGCAGAAGGTATGGCGCTATGTGCCCTATGTATGTGTCGTGATCTATCTGGTGTCATTCGGGATTTTTGCAAAGACCTATTACGGGGGAGAGTATACCAGGCGATTTTACGATATGCCCTATTTTGACATCATCCCGACGGAGGGGATCCGTTTCCTGGAAGACCATCCGGAATACCGGCACAGAAGAGCGTATATGGCTGAGTGGAGGCTGAATTATGCGCTGGCGACGCTCACTTCGCCGTATGAGATGGGCTGGAAGGATGACGGCAACAACGAGGAATTCAGCACTTACTATGAAGTCGGTACATTGCCGGAGATCGAGCTCGACTGCGATTATATCGTGAGAGATATCTATACAGAGTACATGGAGGAGTTGAGTGCTTTGGGATACCGGGAAGAGAAATTTGTCAATCACTCTGTTTTCTACAGAGTTGATGAATAAAAAGCAGAAGTACAAAAGGAGGACAAGACATGTTACCTGATTTATCCTTATTTATCACGGCAGTCCCTATTGTTATCGTAGTTCTGTTGATCCTGATCGTATTCCTGACCGGATACGTGAAAGCATCACCGGATACAGCGATCATTATTTCCGGTTTGCGCAAGAACCCGAAGGTTCTGATCGGTAAAGCCGGAGTAAAGATTCCGTTTCTGGAGAGAAAGGATGAACTGAATCTGCAGCTGATCCCGATCGATGTCAAGACATCCAATGCTGTTCCGACGGCGGATTACATCAACATCAATGTGGACGCAACCGTAAATGTCAAGATCAGTGACAAAGCGGACACCCTGCGGCTGGCGGCACAGAACTTCCTGAATAAAAAGCCCGAGTATATCGCCCGTGTGGCAAGGGAAGTGCTGGAAGGTAATGTCCGTGAGATCGTAGGTAAGATGGCGCTGGAGGAAATGGTTTCCGATCGGCAGAAGTTTGCCACGCTGGTCAAGGAAAATGCAGAACCGGATCTGGCGGCTATGGGGTTGGACATCGTAAGCTTCAATGTGCAGAATTTTGTGGATGGCAACGGTGTCATCGAGAACCTTGGTGTGGACAATATCGTAAAGATCCAGAAGAATGCTGCGATTTCCCGGGCAGAGAGCGAGAAGGAGATCGCAAAGGCTCAGGCCAATGCGCGGAAAGAGGCAAATGATGCGCAGGTCAGCAGTGAACTGGAGATTGCCAATGCGCAGTCGAGAGCACAGAAAGAAAAGTCGATCGTAAAGGTAAATGCGGAGCGGGAGGCTCAGGAGGCTAAGATCAGTGCGGACACACAGATCGCACAGAAGGAGAACGAGTTAGCCATCACCAGAGCGGAGCTGCAAAAGGCTGCCGATACCAAGCGTGCTATCGCAGATGCGGCTTATCAGATCCAGCAGGAGTCCGAGCGTAAGTCCGTGGAGATCGCGACTGCCGATGCGAACATTGCCAGACAGGAGAAGGAAATCCTCTTAAAGCAGAAAGAGGCTGAGGTTATGGAACAGTCCCTGGATGCGCAGGTGAAGAAGAAGGCGGAGGCGGAGAAGTTTGCAAGACAGCAGAAGGCTGATGCACAGCTCTACGAGATCCAGAGAAATTCAGAGGCGCAATTGTTTGAACGTCAGAAGAACGCTGAGGCAGAGAAATTTGAGAAGGAAAAAGAGGCAGAAGCGTTGAAGGCGACCGCTGAGGCGCAGAAGTATACTATGGAGCAGGAGGCACAGGGTATCCGGGCCAAGGGTCTCGCGGAGGCAGAAGCGATCCGTGCGAAGGCTTTGGCGGAGGCTGAAGGTATCGAAAAGAAAGCAGAGGCTATGACCAAAATGGGTGAGGCTGCTGTTCTGGAGATGTACTTCAAGGCATTGCCGGAGGTTGTGAAGAATGCGGCAGAACCTCTTTCCAATGTGGACAGGATCACGATGTACGGAGATGGCAATTCCTCTAAGCTGATGAGGGATGTCATGGGTACAGTCGTACAGGTGACGGATGGTCTGAAGGAGTCCACCGGAGTGGATCTGTCGGCGGTATTGGCCGGATTTCTGGGCGGAAAGGTTGCGAGTGCACCGGCACCGGAGAAGGATACCGATCCGGATCAGGCGTAAAGAAAGCGGATTGTATGAAATGAATTACCCCTGTTTGATCGCACCGCGTGAGGTGAGGTCAGACAGGGGATTTTTTGTCAAAAAGTTTTCATGGACATATAAGAGTTATGGTACTCTTTGCGATAAGTGACATCCTCACCGAACCATTCCGGGGGCAGGAAAGCGTCGGCGGCTTCCGTGCTGCCGAATTCTACTTCTGCCAGAACAAGCGGTGCAAAAGGGGCATCAAATACATCCAGTTCGATCGTCAGTGTGTAGTCTTCCGGAGGCTTGGGGAAACCTTCTTTGAATCCCGGATGTTCCAATGGGATCAGATACCGGCGCTTGGAAATGATATTGCCGTCGGCTTTATCCCGCAAATGGTAATAGGACGTTTCGTTCAGAGCCAGGTTATGTTCTTCTCTGGCCATCATGCCGCGCCCTTTATAGGTCATGTAATAGTGGTCATCTTCCTTGCGGACGCGCACCACCGGATCCACATTTAAATATGCCTGCTCAATATGGTGAAAAGGATAATCCGAAAGATTATCCGGCAATTGCTGAATTAAGTATTTTCGCTCGATTTCCATGTCTGTTACTCCGATCCTCTGTTGGTGACTTCCTTCCATGTCCATAGGTACATGAGAAAATCTATCTCTTATATAGTAACATAAATACTGACAAAAACCAACCCTATGTTGAAAAGTAGAGGGAAAATGTGTATACTGAAACAGGGATCATGCGGAAAAAAGCGAAGCAATTTCATGAAAAATAAAGTGAAACCAAACGGAATTAAACGAAACCAAATGAGATCAAATGAGATCAAATGAAACGGAGGCGGGCGAAATGAGCAGGATAGCAGTTTTTTTTGCAGATGGTTATGAGGAGATCGAAGCGCTTACGGTGGTGGACATCTGCCGCAGGCTGGGACTTGTGGTTGATATGGTATCGGTGACGGAAGAAGATATCGTGACGGGGGCACATGGCATAGCGGTGAAAATGGACAAGATTTTTTCGCAGGCGGAATGGGAAAACTATGATATGCTGGTTCTCCCGGGAGGAATGCCCGGGACAAAGAATCTTGAGGCATGTGAGCCGCTGATGGCACAGATTGATGCTTTCTTTCGGGCGAATAAGTATATCGGTGCGATCTGTGCGGCTCCCGGTATTTTCGGGCATCGGGGTATCCTGAAAGGAAAAAGAGCATGCAGCTATCCCACGACGGAGTGCCGGCTGGAGGGAGCGCAGATAACAGCCGGGCCGGTGGAGATCGACGGCAATGTGGTGACTTCCAGAGGCATGGGAACAGCCGTAGACTTCGCGCTTGCCATAGGCGGTATTTTCTGTGGGCAGGAGAAGGCGGATGAATTGGCGAAAGGGATCGTGTATAAGCAATAATTTAGATCAGGGAACGAACAGAGGGAAGGAAAAAGAGGGGAAGGAAACTAAAGTGGCAGAAAATAAAGCTACAGAAAGCAAATCTACAAAAAAGAATTCTACAGGAAGCAGATCAACTGAAAACCGAGAGGCAGATCGTCGGGTGGCGGAAAAAGATGAATTTGCGTACCATACAAGGAGAATGCTGGATTTTATTGAAAAGAGTCCCAGTCCGTTCCATGTGATCGCTAATTTATCAGATCAGTTTGCCAATGCCGGTTTTTCGGAATTACAGGAAACGGACAGCTGGAGACTTGAACCGGGCGGAAAGTATTTTGTGGTGCGGAATGGATCTTCCGTGATCGCATTCTGCGTGCCGCTGCTGACCGCAGAAAAAACAGAGAAAAAAGGATGCAGAGGCTTCCATATCGCGGCAGCGCACAGCGATTCGCCGACTTTTAAGATCAAAGAGAACCCGGTGGAAGCTGCCGATAAACGATATTTGAAACTGAACACAGAGAAATATGGCGGAATGATCCTGTCTACATGGCTGGACAGACCTCTTTCCATTGCCGGCCGGGTGGCAGTGGCGGGGCAGGCGGCTGAAGACGAGCCCTTGGCACTGGTGACAAAACTGGTCAACCTGGACAGGGACATGTTGGCGATCCCCAATGTGGCAATACACATGAACCGGGATATGAATAAGGGTGTGGAGTATAATCCGCAGATCGACATGCTGCCGCTTTTCGGAGAGCCGGAAAACGAAAAACAAAGCGGAGAAAGTGAAGAAGATCAAAAGAGCAGGGATGTTTTTCTCGCGGCGATCGCTGCGGCTGCCGGCGTGCAGACAGAGGAGATCCTGGGGCATGATCTGTTTTTGTATGTGAGAGACAAAGGGCGCGTGTTCGGGCGAGACGGGGAGTTTGTCCTGTCGCCCAAGCTGGATGATCTGCAGTGCGTGTACGCGGCTGCGGAGGCGTTATGCACGACTGTACCCCATGCGTATATTTCGCTCTGTGCGGTTTTTGACAATGAAGAAGTGGGAAGCCGCACCAGACAGGGAGCGGACTCGACTTTCCTGAAAGATACGGTGGAGCGGATCTGTGAAGCGTTATATGATATCTGCGGGGAAAGCAGTGCGGCTACGCTGGAGAAGAAGTGGATCGCAGACAGTTTCCTGATCTCGGCGGACAATGCTCATGCGGTGCATCCCAACCATCCGGAGAAGGCTGATCCTACCAACCGTCCGTATTTGAACGGCGGTATTGTGATCAAGTATCACGGCGGACAGAAATATACGACCGACGCTGTCTCGGCAGCAAGGATGAAAGCACTCTGTAAGAAGGTCGGTGTACCCTGTCAGACCTATGCCAATCGTTCGGATATAGCCGGCGGTTCGACACTGGGGAACCTTTCGGCAGGGCACCTGCCGGTTCTTTCTGTGGATATCGGACTGCCTCAGCTCGCCATGCATTCTGCCGTAGAAACAGGCGGTGCCAAAGACACCGCCTATGCTGTAAAAGTATTACAGGAATTCTTTCGGGAATAAGTGATCTGCCGGCAGTCACCCGATCGGGTTTCTGCCTTTGAACGTATTATAAGCATCAGGTTTCCACTGCGGGAGAATGTCCTTCACGGCTTCTTTCGCAGTGATCTCTTTCTCGTCGTTGTCAAGATCGATCAGGGTGTACCGGTCATTGCCCATGCCAAGCTCTTTCATATAGGATAACTGGCGTAGTCCGTGCCGGGTTTCCACACGCTCGATCATCGCCTTGCCGCCTCCGGAAGGAAGATTGTAGATCAGGTCGATGCAGGCCTGATCCAAGGCCAGAATGTCCAGAGAACCCAGGATGCCGACATCCGGTGTCACTACGGGTTCTGCACCGGCGCCTTCGCAGTCGCAGGATACGGACATGTTTCGCATGACATTGATGAAAGAGATCTGCTTGCCGAAGTGATCCACAGTGGCGTGGGTGCTTTCGGTCATGCGCTCCATGAGCTCCTCTTCATGGATGTCCCACATATCCGGCTGCCCCGGCGTGGTATGGATCTCTTTTTTGCCGATGCGGCCGTCCGCGCAGCCGATACCGATATTTTTGTTCGAGCCGCCGAAACCGCCCATGGCGTGTCCTTTGAAATGGGTCAGGGTCAGCATGGAATCGTAGTTCAGTAGATTTTGCCCTACATGCATTTCACTGAACCATTTGCCGTTATGCACAGGCAGCGCAGTAACGCCGTCTTCATCCATAATATCCACGGGACAGAAGGTCCAGCCGTTGATCTTGAGGGTTTCGCGATGCGCCTCGGTGGTGTAGCGGCTGCCCTCATAATAGGTGTTCGTCTCCACAATCGTGGCATCAGGCAGTTTTTCGGCGAGCAGCTCCTTCACCCATGGACGCGGGATGATGTTGGGACCCTCGGCCTCGCCGGTGTGAAGTTTTACGCAGATCTTTCCGGTCAGATTTGCGCTGACACGGTCGTAAATTTTCTGGAGTCCTTTGGCACTCAGGTCTCTTGTGAAGAAGACGACTGAAGATGCTCCGGTCCTTTGCTCGTAGGGAACGTAGAGATTCCCGTTTGTACCGGGAATGGGTGTGTTGTTCATAGAATTCGGTTCTCCTTTCATGTGCTTGATTTTGGAATTTATAAAAATATACCTTGCAATTTAAAACTACTTTTTTTAGTATGATATGGTACAATATATTATACAAAAAAAATACGGGGTTACGCAAGTCACCTTTTGCCGGAAGGCAAACGGATTTGTATGTCATACAAAATGCCGGACAAAATTACGGGAAAAGAAGGAAAACCATGCAGATCAAGATATGCGGATTGACGAAGGTAAAAGAAGCGGAGTATCTGAACCGGAACCATGTGGATCTGGCCGGTTTTGTGCTCTTTTATGAAAAGAGCAGGCGGAATCTGACCATAGAGCAGGCGAAACCGGTCATGGAGGCGCTGCTGCCGGAGATCAGGAAGGTGGCGGTGACGGTATCGCCCACCGCGGAGCAGGTGCGGCAGATCAAGGCTGCGGGCTTTGACTATGTGCAGGTGCATGGATCGCTGGAGCCGGAGATCCCGGACATCATGCCGGTGCTTAAGGCGTTTAACCTGACGGATATGGACCGGCTGCCGGAGTATGAGAAGTGTACCGGTATCAGGGGATACGTGTTCGATGCGGCGGAGCCCGGAAGCGGGAAGACGTTTGACTGGGATCTGTTAAAAGAGCTGCCCCGGGGAGAAAAGCTTTTCCTTCTGGCGGGCGGGCTGCACGCGGGAAATGTAGCGCAGGCGATCCGGGCTGTGCAGCCGGACGGCGTGGATGTATCCTCCGGAGTGGAGTATGACGGAGAGGCAGAGCGGGGAAAGGATCCTGCCAAAATTGACGCATTTGTGAGGAGTGTGCGGGAAATTCTTGACTAATTTCTTTACTTGCGATAGGATAATATGTGTATATGCGGCTTGTGAATGTACACGAGCCGCGTTTTATGATGGATGAAAAGAACGATTTCGGATATCAGGAACGTTTTCAACACACTATTTTTCAGAAGGAGAGAACAGATGAGTACAGATTGCTATCAGAGCCCTTTGTCGGAGCGATATGCCAGCAAGGAAATGCAGTACATTTTTTCCCCTGACATGAAGTTCCGCACCTGGAGAAAACTTTGGATCGCCCTTGCCGAGACGGAGAAGGAGTTGGGACTTTCCCAGAACGGAAAGCCTGTCATCACGGATGAGCAGATTGAAGAACTGAAGGCGCATGCCGAGGACATCAATTATGAGGTGGCAAAGGCCAGGGAGAAAGAGGTGCGTCATGACGTGATGAGCCATGTCTATGCGTACGGGCAGCAGTGTCCCAAGGCAGCAGGCATCATTCATCTGGGAGCAACTTCCTGTTATGTGGGTGACAACACGGATATCATCGTGATGACGGAAGCGTTGAAGTTAGTCAAGAAGAAGTTGATCAATGTGATGAAGGAGCTGGCGGATTTCGCGGACAAGTATAAAGCGCAGCCGACACTGGCATTCACGCATTTCCAGCCTGCACAGCCGACGACCGTCGGCAAGCGCGCAACTCTGTGGCTGCAGGAGTTTTCTTTGGATCTGGAGGATCTGGAGCATGTGCTCGGCAGTATGAAGCTGTTGGGCTCCAAGGGAACCACGGGCACACAGGCGTCGTTTTTGGAGCTGTTCAACGGGGATCAGGAGACCATTGACAAGATTGATCCCATGATCGCGGCCAAGATGGGATTTAAGGAGTGCTATCCGGTATCCGGACAGACCTATTCCCGCAAGGTGGACACCCGGGTGGCGAATGTATTGGCCGGCATTGCAGCGTCTGCGCATAAAATGAGCAATGATATCCGCCTCCTGCAGCATCTGAAAGAGGTGGAGGAGCCGTTTGAGAAGAGTCAGATCGGATCTTCCGCTATGGCGTACAAGAGAAATCCCATGAGAAGTGAGCGCATCGCGTCCCTGTCACGCTATGTGATGATCGACGCGCTGAATCCGGCGATCACTTCCGCGACGCAGTGGTTTGAGCGGACACTGGATGATTCCGCCAACAAGAGATTGTCCATTCCGGAGGGATTTCTGGCGATCGACGGTATTCTGGATCTGTGCCTGAATGTGGTGGACGGACTGGTAGTTTACCCGAAGGTGATCGAAAAGAGACTGATGAGTGAGCTGCCGTTTATGGCGACGGAAAATATCATGATGGACGCTGTGAAGCTGGGCGGCAACCGTCAGGAGCTGCATGAGCGGATCCGTACACTTTCCATGGAGGCGGGACGCAATGTCAAGGTGGAGGGCAAGGACAACAATCTGTTGGAACTCATCGCCGCAGATCCCGCATTCCACATGACTTTGGAGGAGCTTCAGAAATGCATGGAGCCGTCACGGTATGTGGGTCGTTCCAAGGAACAGGTGGAGGCATTTTTGAAAAATGTGATAAATCCGATCCTGGAGGCAAATAAAGAGCTGTTGGGCGTGAAGGCAGAGATCAACGTATAAGGAGAACGGAAATGGGCGGATTTTTTGGAGTAGCAGCGAAAGAGGATTGTGTGTTTGATCTGTTTTTCGGGACGGACTATCATTCTCATCTGGGAACAAGACGTGCCGGTATGGCGGTTTACGACCGCACAAAGGGATACGACAGAGCGATCCACAATATAGAGAATGCACCTTTTCGGACGAAGTTTGACAAGGATGTAAACAACATGAAAGGACAGCTGGGCATCGGCTGTATCTCGGATTTTGAGCCGCAGCCTTTGATCGTGCGGTCCCACCATGGTACCTATGCCATTACCACGGTAGGTAAGATCAACAACACGGAGGAAATCCTGAAGGAAATCTTTTCCCACGGGCACTCTCACTTTCTGGAGATGAGCGGCGGCGATGTGAATCCCACGGAGCTGGTGGCGGCTATCGTGAACCAGAAGGACAATCTGGTGGAGGGCATGCGGTATGTGCAGGAGCTTGTGGAAGGGTCCATGACGTTCCTGATCATGACACCGAAAGGGATTTATGCGGCGAGAGACCGGATGGGACGTACCCCTGTAGTACTCGGAAAAAAGGAAGATGCCTATTGTGTCTCCTTCGAGAGCTTTGCCTACCTGAATCTGGGCTATACGGATCTGAGGGAATTAGGTCCCGGCGAGATCGTGGTGGTGACGCCGGAGGGCGTACAGACGCTGGCGAATCCCGGCAAGGATATGAAGATCTGCACTTTCCTGTGGGTATATTATGGTTATCCTTCCTCGTCCTATGAGGGGATCAGTGTGGAGAAAATGCGCTACAACTGCGGCGCGGGGCTGGCGAAACGGGATAATGTGAAGCCGGATATCGTGGCCGGGGTGCCGGATTCCGGGACAGCGCATGCGGTTGGCTATGCCAACGCGTCGGGTATTCCGTTCTCCAGACCGTTCATCAAATATACGCCGACCTGGCCCAGATCCTTTATGCCGACCATTCAGACCCAGCGTAATCTGATCGCAAAGATGAAGCTGATCCCGGTACATGATCTGATCCAGGGCAAGAGTCTGCTGCTGATCGACGACTCGATCGTGCGGGGAACCCAGCTGAGAGAGACGACAGAGTTCCTTTATGAGAGCGGCGCGAAAGAGGTACATATCAGACCGGCATGTCCGCCCCTGTTGTACGGATGTAAGTATCTGAATTTCTCCAGAAGTTCTTCGGAGATGGAGCTGATCACCAGAAGGATCCTGAAGGAGATTGCAGATGAGGATAAAAAGATCGACCTGAAGGCTTATGTGGATCCGGATACGCCGGAGTACAATGACATGGTGACCCGGATCGGCAAGCAGCTCAACTTTACCAGTCTGCGGTTTAATCGTCTGGATGACATGATGGATGCTGTCGGGATCGATAAGGATAAATTGTGTACCTATTGCTGGGACGGCAGGGAATAAACAGCTACAAACAAAAGAGAGGAACAATATGCACAAAAAAAGGATCGTTCTTGCGACAGCAACGATCTGTTTTCTGGTGGCGGTGATCCTGTTCGGAATCGGCCTGTGTACGGTGAATACTTATGTCTATACCTCTGCATCGGGTTTTATTTCGACAACCGGACACGTTTATCTGATCAGCCCGCTTCTGCGGATCCGGATCGGATGGGACCCCGGGCAGGAGGAAGGACTGCAAAGCAGCAGAGAGGATGCACTGCATAGCGCAATTCTTTCTGTCGCTGCGGTGGATCCGCAGGCATATCGGGATAAGTATGCCGCGCTGGAAAAGCAGGTTTTTCCTATAGACGGGCAGATCTATTATTACAGAGAAAACGTGTTTGACGGATTCTTTTGTCTGGATGTTGCTACAGAGAAAGTCCGGAAATGCAGTTTTTCCGAATATTCTGAATATGTGCATGTGGCGGATGAGGAGAGAGCGACGATCGATCATATCGGTATGCACAACTTTATCATCAGAAATTCCATTCTCGCTGAGGGACTTATGGAGCACTATCCGGCTATGGCGGAGCAGATTGAAAGCTCCGGGGTGTCTTATTTTGCGCCGTGGACTTATTGGGATAACGGGAGGATCTTTTTTTCGGCAGATAGCGTTGTCTACGAGTATCTGCCCGGGAAAGATAAGCTGAAAAAGCTTGTGAAGATCGGAGAAGCGGAGACTGTGCGTATCGTGCAGGGTGCAGGGTGATCTCAGAGGGAAAATACTTTGAGTTTACGGTCGGTTCAGAACAGTTACATTTTACTTATGAAAAGAAATGTGTTATAGTACTATCGTGTGGTTTTTAGAAACAGATAGCCTGGTAAAGGCGGAAAATGGAGGAAACAATGGTCAAAGCAGTAGTGGGCGCCAATTGGGGCGATGAAGGTAAAGGTAAGATCACGGATATGATGGCAGAGGAAGCTGACATTGTAGTGCGTTTTCAGGGCGGTGCAAATGCCGGACATACGATCGTGAATGATTACGGTAAATTTGCGCTGCATACATTGCCGTCAGGCGTTTTTTACGGACATACCACAAGCATCATCGGCAACGGTGTGGCGCTAAATATTCCGATCTTATTCGGGGAGATCAAATCGATCACGGACAGAAATGTGCCGATGCCCAAGATCCTGGTGTCTGACAGGGCGCAGATCGTGATGCCGTATCATATACTGTTTGACCGGTATGAGGAGGAACGGTTGGGCGGCAAGTCTTTCGGTTCCACCAAATCCGGTATCGCGCCTTTTTATTCGGATAAATATGCAAAGATCGGTTTTCAGGTCAGTGAACTGTTTGATGAGGAGCTGTTAAAGGAAAAGGTGGAGCGCGTGTGCGAAATGAAGAATGTTCTTCTGGAGCATCTCTACCATAAACCGGCTATTGATACAAAGGAACTGTTAAACACGCTGCATGAGTACCGGGATATGGTGGCTCCCTATGTGTGCGACGTATCCGCGTTCCTGGACAAAGCGCTGAAAGAAGGTAAGACCGTTCTGTTGGAAGGTCAGCTGGGAACCTTGAAGGATCCGGATCACGGCATCTATCCCATGGTGACCTCTTCATCCACGTTAGCAGCTTACGGCGCTATCGGTGCCGGGCTGCCGCCTTATGAGATCAAGCAGATCGTGACAGTGTGTAAGGCATATTCTTCTGCGGTGGGCGCAGGTGCATTTGTGTCGGAGATCTTCGGCGATGAAGCAGATGAACTGAGACGCCGCGGCGGAGACGGAGGCGAGTATGGGGCAACAACAGGCCGTCCCAGAAGAATGGGCTGGTTTGACTGTGTGGCTTCCAAGTATGGCTGTCGCCTGCAGGGGACAACGGATGTGGCCTTCACGGTGCTGGATGTGTTGGGATACCTGGATGAGATCCCTGTCTGCGTGGGCTATGAGATCGACGGCGAGGTAACCACCGATTTCCCTGTGACCGCGAAGCTGAACAAGGCTAAGCCTGTGCTGAAGAAACTGCCGGGATGGAAATGCGAGATCCGCGGCATCAAAAAATATGAGGATCTGCCGGAGAACTGCCGTAAGTATGTGGAGTTCATTGAGGAACAGATCGGATATCCCATCACGATGGTCAGCAACGGACCCGGCAGAAAAGATATCATTTACAGGGAGAGCCCGTTGAAAAAATAGGCGGACGGCACGAGACAGATCCGGAAGTATATAATATATTTTATGATGAGACCACAGCCGGCAGTGTGGCGGGAAGTAAAAGCGCTTCCTTTCACAGCCGGCTGCTTTTTTGCCCTATAGGAAATCGCATCCGGAAGGATGTACGCAAAGTTGCGAGAACAGAGGAAGAGAACAGAGGAGAAGAACACGGCTATGGTACGGAATATTATCTTTGATATCGGAAATGTGCTGACTGATTTTCGCTGGCGAGAATTCTTACAGGATAAGGGATTTTCGGAGGAGATGGTCCGAAGGATCGCCAGGGCGTCTATTGAGAATGTGCTGTGGCGGGAATTGGACCGTGGTGTCTGGTCCTGGGAGAAACTGATGGCGGCGTTTATCGCGGAGGATCCGGAAATTGCAGCCCAATTGCATCAGGCGTTCGACGATATGCGGGATATCGTGGTCATCAGGGATTATGCGGTTCCCTGGGTCAAAGAATTAAAGGCGCAGGGGTATGGAGTCTGGTATTTATCCAATTTTTCGGAAAAGATTGAGAGAGAATGCCGGGAGGCCTTGGCGTTTCTGCCTTATATGGACGGAGGCATACTGTCCTATCAGGACAGGCTGATCAAGCCGGACCGGGCGATTTACGAAACGCTTCTTCGCCGATACGGATTGCAGGCGGAGGAATGTGTGTTCATCGACGATACAGCGGTGAATATCGAAGCGGGAGAAGCGTTGGGGATCCGGGGGATTGTTTTCGACACAAGAGAACAGGTGCAGAAGGAGCTGGCGGCCATCCTGAGGGCATAAAAGGCATAAGAAGACATAAAAATAAAAAGACATAAAAATAAAAAGGCATAAGAAGAACATAAAACGAGCATAATAACCATGGGTTGCAGCTGAGCGACAGCTCAGGGAAGCTCGGAATCGTCGGGTAGATCGGCGGGATCCGGGTCGCCCATGGTCTTTTTGCCGGTGAGTCTGGCCCACATCCAACAGTAAAGAAAGACAAT
>CADBNO010000127.1 GCA_902796105.1 uncultured Lachnospiraceae bacterium
CCATAAACCTCCTCTTCCGTGCCGGGAGGCTTCCGGGCTTAAATCTCCGAAAACAGGGAATACATCCCGCGTCCGCCTCCGCTGCACATATGTTATTCATTTTCGTTTCAAAGTGAATTAAGGCGAAACGCCGGATATGCACTTGAAATTTTATAACAATATAATATTGCTATTTTTATATTTTGTCAATACCCCATTATCCAAATTATGATTCAAAACAAAAAAGCATTGAAACAAATCTGTTTCAACACTTCTTTAGGGTTGGGCTATTCATTTTACTGAACAGAGCAGCTGATAGGGGAATCGAACCCCTGTTTCCGCCGTGAGAGGGCGGCGTCTTAACCGCTTGACCAATCAGCCATCTACAAGTACTGCTCTTCAAGGCTCATATTTGTTTGCCTCAACTGCGGTACTTGTATACTATACAACATGTCGAAACAAATTGCAAGCACTTTTTTGAAAATTTGTAAAATTTTATTTCATTTAAGTCCCTACACAAAATCGAACAGGCTGATCTGGTTTGACTCCGGCAGATCTCCCAGCAGCCCCAGGCTGGCCATCAGATCCACGATCGTCTTGGACACCTTCGAGCGATCCCGGAAATCGTCTCTGGACAGGAACGGTCCGTCCTTTGCTGCCTCCACGATACCATCCGCCGCTTTCTCTCCCAGACCTTCAATGCTGTTTAACGACGGCATCAGTTTTCCGTCCACGATCTGGAACTCTCTGGATTTTGCCTTGAAAATATCAATGGGGGCAAACTCATACCCTCTCGCATACATCTCCTGCACGATCCGCATATCGCCCAGCGCATCCTTTTCCTTATTGCTCAGGCTATCCTGACGCTTCCTGTAGTCCGCCATGATATCCTCCAGGTGCTTCTGCCCCTGGCACATGATCTCATAGGAGAATGCCTTGGCGCGGATACTGAAAAAAGCCCCGTAATAGGCTAACGGGTAGTGTATCTTACAATAAGCGATACGCCAGGCCATCATGACATAGGCCGCCGCGTGCGCCTTCGGGAACATATACATGATCTTCTGGCAGGACTTCACATACCATTCCGGCACATCATGATCCAGCATATCCTGCTTCCACTCTTCCCAGTTGCCGCACTTGCCCTTTGCCACAGTACCTTTTCGCACAGCTTCCATGATCTTAAAGGATTTCTCCGGTTCCACACCCTTGCTGATCAGATAGGTCATGATATCGTCACGGGTACAGATTGCGGTGGAAATCGTCGCTGTCCCGCTGCGGATCAGATCCTGGGCGTTGCCCAGCCACACGTCCGTTCCGTGCGCCAGTCCGGCAATACGCACCAGATCCGAGAAAGAGGTGGGAGCCGCCTCAATGACCATCTGCATGGCAAAGTCCGTGCCGAACTCCGGAATCCCCAAAGCCCCCAGCGGCGTTCCGCCGATCTGGTCCGGCGTGATGCCCAACGCATCCGTGTTCTGGAACAGGCTCATCACATCTTTCCCGTCCAACGGGATCGTCAGCGGATCCACACCCGTCATATCCTGCAGCATACGGATCATGGTAGGATCATCGTGTCCCAGGATGTCCAGCTTCAACAGGTTGTGATCGATAGAGTGATAATCAAAGTGCGTAGTGATGGTGCTGGTCTCCATATCATTGGCCGGATGCTGCACCGGTGTAAAGGAGTTGATATCCTGCCCGAAAGGTAATACCACGATACCGCCGGGGTGCTGCCCTGTACTTCTTCGCACTCCCGTACAGCCCGCCGTGATCCTGTTGATCTCACTGGCGCGCTTGTGCTGCCCTCTCTCCTCATAATAATTCTTCACATAGCCATATGCGGTCTTATCCGCCAGAGTTGCGATGGTCCCGGCCCTAAAGGTCTGTCCCGCGCCGAAGATCACCTCCGTGTATTTGTGCGCCTTGGACTGATACTCTCCCGAGAAATTCAGGTCGATATCCGGCTCCTTATCGCCCTTGAATCCAAGGAATGTCTCAAACGGGATATCAAATCCGTCCTTATGTAACGGCGCCCCGCAGACCGGACAGTTTTTATCAGGCATATCCACTCCCGCCTTACCCGCGTAAGCCAACACATCTTCCTCGTCAAAATCCACATAGTGACACTCACTGCAGTAATAGTGAGGACTTAAGGGATTGACCTCCGTGATCCCTGCCATGGTCGCCACAAAGGAGCTTCCCACACTTCCTCTGGATCCCACCAGATAACCGTCCTCCACCGACTTCCACACCAGCTTCTGGGCGATGATATACATCACGGCAAATCCATTGCCGATGATGGAATTCAGTTCTCTCTCCAGCCGTTCCTCCACGATAGACGGCAGATCAGGGCCGTAGAGCTCATGCGCTCTGTTGTAACAGATCTCCCGCAGCGTCTTGTCACTGTCCGGGATCACCGGCGGACACTTGTCCGGCCGCACCGGCGCAATGGTCTCGATCATATCCGCGATCATATTGGTGTTGGTCACCACAACCTCATACGCCTTGTCGCTCCCCAGATAGGTGAACTCCTCTAGCATCTCCTCCGTGGTGTGCAGATACAGCGGCGCCTGATTGTCCGCATCATCAAACCCTTTTCCTGCCATGATGATCCGTCTGTATACCTCATCCTCCGGATTCAGGAAATGCACATCACAGGTCGCCACCACAGGCTTATGGAACTGCTCGCCCAGCTGAACGATCCTGCGGTTTACGTTTCGGATATCCTCCTCCGATTGAATATCCCGGAATTTATCCGACTCGATCATGAACGCATTGTTCCCCACTGGCTGGATTTCCAGATAATCATAGAAATTCACCAGTCTGGCGATCTGGATATCCGACTGTCCGTCCAGAAGCGCCCGGTACAATTCTCCTGCCTCACAGGCGCTGCCCAGGATCAATCCTTCCCTGTACTTTTCCACCAGACTCTTGGGAATTCTGGGGACTTTCTTAAAATAAGTCAGATGAGACTCACTGATCAGCCGGTACAGGTTGATCCGTCCCAGATCGTTTTTGGCCAGAATGATGGCATGATAAGTAAACAGCTTCTGCACCAGGCCCACGCTGTTCATACCCATCGCATTCAGTTCTGCTAACGTTGTCACCTGGTGCTCCTCCGCCAGCATTTTGATAAATTTTACAAAAATATGTGCGGTACACTCCGCGTCATCCACTGCCCGATGATGACTCTCCAGCACTACATTCAGGGTCTTCGCCACCGCATCCAGCGTATGCTTTGCCTGATTCGGCAACAGGATCCGCGCAGTGTTCATGGTATCGACATAGGTGAACTCCGCCGGATACCCCAACCGCCTGCAGTTCTCCATGATAAAGCTCATGTCAAAATTCGCATTGTGTGCCACCATAACGCAGCCGTCGCAGAATTCCAGAAACTGCGGCAGGATCACATCGATCTGCGGCGAATCCATGACCATCTCGTCCTTGATATGGGTCAGTTTCTCAATCTCAAACGGGATCGGCACATCCGGATTCACAAAAGTGGAATACCGGTCCACGATCTCCCCGCCGCTCACCTTCACCGCACCGATCTCAATGATCCGGTTGTTCACCGGCGAAAATCCTGTGGTCTCAATGTCAAATACCACAAAATCATCCTGGAGAGTCTGCCCCTGATCACCGGTAACGATCTCCTTCAGATCATCCACCAGATAGGCTTCCACACCATATAATATCTTAAAGAAATCCTGTTTATCCGGATTCTCGTCGCCGTTCTCCTTGCGTTTCGTCTTCTCTGCCTTCCACAGATCATCCCAGAGATGATTCGCATCCGTGAAGGCCTGCACCACCCCATGATCCGTCACTGCGATCGCACGGTGTCCCCATTTATAGGCGCATTTCACAATATCCTTCACCTCGGACACGCCATCCATATCGCTCATCTTCGTATGACAGTGCAGCTCCACACGTTTTCTGGGTGCGTAATCCATCCGGCTCACCGTGAAATCCGGAATCTTCTTTATCCCGGTGATAGAGCCGATGGTCAGCTCATGGTCAAACTTATCCGTCATACAGATACCCTTGACCTTGATAAAAGCCCCGGGCTTGATGCTTTCCGTGATCTCTTTCACCTGATCATTGCGCACAAACATCTTCACCGTCATGGTATCCGTAAAATCTGTCAGGTCAAAGATCAGTATGGTCTTCTCATTCTTGATCTCCCGCTTATCAAAATTCAGGATCTTGCCGCGGATCACCACCTCACCCAATTCACCGATGAGCTCTTCGATCCGCATGGGTTCTTCCTCGAAATCTCTTCCGTAGAGCACATCCGGATTATCGCTGCGCCGTACGCTTCCGCCAAAATCGCGTCCCTTGCCAAAGCTGCCTTTATTGAAACCGCCTTTGCCATATCCGCCTTTGCCGCCGGTATCTCCGGTCTTTTTCTCGCCGGTACCCTTTGCCTGCTTTGCTCCGGATGCATCCGTCTGCTTTGTGCCGGCTGCGCCGTCTCCTCCTGACTTTCCTCGAGTTCCGGCTGCAGACACAGACATGCCCTCGCCTCCGGCAGCCACGGCGCCGCCCAGGTTTTCCGCTCCCGCTGCCAGTCCGCCCGCTGCGTTTGCCGCCGTCTGTCCCACTTCCACAAAGCTGTCACCAAACCCGTCTTTCCGGTCTCTGCCTAATCGCTTTTCAATCTCCTGCACTCTCAGCTTCAGCCGGATTTCATCCTCTTTCTCATATTTACCGGTCTGTACTTCCTTATAATCTGCCTGCAGCGCAACTTCCAGCCCGCACCGCTCCACCAGGATCTTTTCCAGGATCCGCATCAGCTCATCGGCTTTCGCCCGCACCAATACCGTATCCTCCAGCGTCACCGATACGGTCCGGTCATCCGGATAGCCGATATCCGCCTTCTTAAAGGCATTATATGTAATGTGATCATACTCCTGCAGTTCCAGCAGAATACTGTCTCTGTACACGCCAAGCAGATTCTCCGCATTATACTGGGAAGACAAGGCAAAATGCTCGTAAATCTTCACCTTCAGTCCTGCCTGCGGAAAAAGCTGCCGCACGATCTCCTTCTCCACTGCAAAAATATCCGCCTTTTGTATCAGTCTGGTACTGAACAGATAAATGCGCAGAATATCCCTGCTCTTGGCAGAGGTGATCTTCTCCACCTCCGTCTCGCCCATGAGATCCTGCAAAGCCTGATTCAGTTTTAATGCCGGAAACACATCAAAAAATGCTTTATTCATACTTCACTCAACCTGTTTGATCCATTTAACCCACTTAACCCGTTTATACCCAGTGATCCAACTCATCCTTCAGCGCTCCCAAAAGCTCGCCCTCCGGCATTTTACGCAG
>CADBNO010000128.1 GCA_902796105.1 uncultured Lachnospiraceae bacterium
ATCTGTTTCAATATCTGAGATCAAAGTCTTACTTGTCTTCTTTATCCTTCTCCTCGATCTTGTCGCCAAGCTTATCCAGCATGCGTGCTGCAAAGCTTCTGCCGCCCACGCCAAAGCTGATCGCGAAAGCAACGCCGATCGCGGTGAGGATGATAATGAATGCATAGTTCACGATCGTGCTTGCAATACCCAGCTGATTCAAAACCATGAATACAGCAACCACCATGATGGCAATACGCGTCACTGCTGCGTATGCTTTGAGGCCGTTCTTCTCCATAGCCTTTTCTGCCGCGATGGAAAGCAGGAAGGCACCGATCAGGATCAGCACTGCTGCCAGAACATTAGGCATATACGCGATCATGGTCGTGCCGACGCCGGTGAGTACATCCAGCTTCAGTACGCTGACACCTTCTACAACAAAGAACACGTCCAGTACGATCTTCACGATCATGCCAACGGTATCGGAGAACACAAATTTGGGAACCTTGTCTCCGATCATCTTTCTGATCTGTGCATCAACTCCGCTGGAAGCAATGAGCTTGGAAACAAGCTGTCCGGCAAATCTTGCCACTCTGGTGCCCAGCAGGATCAAAACAAGTGCAACAACAATATCCGGCACAAAGGCGATCACCTTGTCCAGCATCGCCACTGCCGGCTGTGTGATCACAGAAATCTTCAGCGCCTGCAGTGCAGCCACAACCACAGGAATGATGATCAGTACATAAACAACATACGCAAGCGTATTGGAAAGCTTTGCATCTTCCTTGACCTCAATGCCGGCTTTCTGCTGAAGCTCGTCCACATGGATCTTCCTGAAGAGAGGAACCAACAGTTCCCGCACCAGTTTCGCGATCATCGTACCTGCGATCAGGATCACGATTGCCGCTACAATATTCGGCAGATAACCCCAAACCACATTCAGGAAAGAACTGATCGGGTTCGCAATAGTTCCTACGCCAATGGCGGAAAAGATTCCCGGAACAAACAGCAGGAACACAAACAGATACGTAAATTTCCCTACATAGGTGATCAGATCATTGGAGCCTTCAACCTGATTCAGTTTGGTCTTTTGCATAAGACCGACAACCATCCCTTTCACAATGGAAGCGACAACAAACGCCAGTATAAGCAGAATTACTGCCCACACAATGCCGCCAAGCCCATTGAGCAACGATGAGAAGATCTTGGACACATCCATAATTACACCTCCGTTTTTTTATTTTATTTGGATGAAAAACTACGTTTTCATTCTACCAAATTCAGAAAGATTTTGCAATATTCTGTTTATTCAGCTGTTCACTTCTGAATTTTTCCGCTTTTTTCGCGTTCCCGCTCCGCTTTGGAAAAGGCGCATCCGCAATAATCCTGGCGATACAGATCATACTCTGCCGACAATTCCACAGAGCGCTTATAACCGTTCTTTTTCTTGAAATCCGACGGCAGCCAGGAGATCCCGTATTCCGCACCGATCGCCAGACCGATCTCATTGATCTTCTGTGCGTTTTTTAACGGGCTGATGGTCAGTGTGGTCGCAAAGAGATCAAATGCATCCTCTCTGGCCCGCAGCGCCGTCTCCCGTAACCGCAGGTCAAAGCAGCGGAAACACCGCTCCCCGCCTTCAGGGCAATCCTCGTACCCTTTTGCCATCTCATAAAAGCGGGAGGGCTCATAATCCCCTTCTATGATCCGGATGGGATACCCCCTCTGTTCGCTGTTATATGCTTCGATCAGACGTTTCTGTTCCGCCACGCGTCTTCTGTACTCCGGTTCAGCCGAGATATTCGGGTTATAATAAAACACCGTAATGGCAAATGTCGGGCACAGATACTCCAGACAATAGCTGCTGCACGGGGCACAACAGCTATGTAAAAAAAGGCGCAGGGGCTTATCTCCCTCCGCCTTGCGTTTTTCAGCCTTCTGTATGATCTTTTCCAATTCCTTCTGATAATTGATCTGATTCATGTTTAACCTCATGTGGCAGCCGCAACGCCCGCCTGATGGCTCTGATGGCTCCATCCTTTGTCCATCCTGTGCAGTGCCTCTTCATAGCGTCTGTCCGCCTTCCGCCAGTGGATCAGGCCAAACCATCCTTCCACATAGTCCGCACGACGATTCTGATACTGCAGGTAATAAGCGTGTTCCCACACATCCACCAAAAACAGCGGCCGATAAAGCTGCAGATCCGGCACATCCTGATTCGGGGTCTGCAGAATGATGAGTTTCCCCTCTTCATCTGCCACCAGCCATGCCCAACCGGAGCCGAACTGGCTTACCGCAGCCTGACGCATCAATTCCTTCCAGTTCTGATACGTCCCGAAATCACGCTCCAGCGCCTCCGCCAACGCCCCTGACGGCTCCTGTCCGCAATTTTCCTTCATACTGTCAAAATACAGCTCATGATTGTACACACCGCCTGCATTATTGCGTACCGCCGTACGGATCTGTACCGGCAGCTTATCCAGCTTTGTCAAAAGCTGTTCCAGACTCATCTTCTGTAATTCCGGATAATCCGCCAACACACTGTTCAGATTATCCACATAGGTCTTATAGTGCCTGTCATGGTGGAAATGTAGCGTTTCCTCCTCCAAAACCGGCGTCAACGCATCGTATTCGTACGGCAACGGCCGCACGACAAACGGATAACTCTCAGGGCTCATCTTCATCTCCTCGCTTTCCGGAAACTGCATATCCTTATTTATCCAGCTTATTTATTCTGCTCCTTTATCTCTAGTATATGCAATTTTTTCCGTCTCAAACAAAGCGTAAAAAAATTCTACAAATGCATCACAATGACAGCTCCTATTGCTGTCACCATAAAGATCCCGAGCCCGATCCCGCTTAACTTCAGCCACATCTTCCACTTATAGATCGACTCCTTTTTGCCGGTGACGATATTATAGTTCGGATACGAAAGACTAAGCGCCGGCATGAACACAAAAAACACAGTCCAGGCAATGATCAAAAAGATCATCCCGATCCACAACACGGCCTCGCTTTCCGTATCATAGGCAAAGATAGCGAATCCGAGGAAATGGCACAACCCTGTGATGACAAAGACAATATTCCGTATCCTGAGCCAGCGCTGCAGCGCCTTCTGGTTTTCCTTGTAAAGGTTGTTCTCCTGCTCCAGTTCCGCCGCCTTGTCCCGATAGACATCTATCTGAACCTCTTCCTTTATTTCATCAAAGCAGACTTCGCTCCCGCAATAGGGACATTTGGCAAAATATTCTTTTTCCTTTCGCTCCATTCGTCCGCCGCAGTTGGGACATTGAATCGCAACCATATCCATATTTTTTCCCCTGTCTCATGCTCTGCCGTCTCTCCGGTCAATCTGCCGGAGAAACGGCCTCCTTGCCTATGCCTTAACTATTACAATGTTGCTACATCCACCAAGGTCAGATCCTGCTCATTTTCCGCATTTTCCAGACTGGTCACCAGAGCTCTGGCCGTATCCATAGCCGTGATACAGTTCACGCCGGTCTCAATGGCAGTCCGTCTGATCAGGAATCCGTCTCGGGATTTATCCCGTCCCTGCGTCGGCGTATCAATGACCAGATCGATCTTGTGTCCCAGGATCAGGTCCATAACTGTCGGAGATTCCTGAGAGATCTTGTTGACCTTTCTCGCCTTCACGCCGGCATCATTCAGGGCAGCCGCCGTACTTCTGGTGGCATAAATGGTATAGCCAAGTTTTTCAAAACGACGTCCGATCTCAATGGCCTCTCCTTTGTCTGCATCCTTCACCGTGATGATCATCTGCTTGTATTTCGGCAGATTCACTCCTGCGCCCAAAAACGCCTTATACAGTGCTTCATGGAAATCCTTTGCTATGCCGAGGCACTCACCGGTGGATTTCATCTCCGGTCCTAGGCTGATCTCCGCACCACGGATCTTCTCGAAGGAGAATACCGGCATCTTAATTGCGTAGTACTCGGCCTCCGGCTGAAGTCCTGGCTTATAGCCCAGCTCTTTGATCGTCTTGCCGATGATGACCTGAGTGGCCAGATCCACAATAGGGATGCCGGTCACCTTGCTGATATAGGGCACGGTACGGGAGGATCGGGGATTGACCTCGATGACATACACATCCTCTCCCTGCACGATGAACTGAATATTGATCAGTCCCTTGACATGCAGTGCCATAGCCAGACGCTTGGTATAATCTGCGATCTTGTCCTTGATCAGTTTCCCGATGGTATGCGCCGGGTAGACGGAAACGCTGTCGCCGGAGTGCACGCCTGTCCTCTCGATATGCTCCATGATGCCGGGGATCAGGATGTCCGTGCCGTCACAGACTGCATCCACTTCCACTTCCTTACCCATCAGGTATTTGTCTACCAGGATCGGATGATCCTGTGCGATACGGTTGATGATCGCCATAAATTCTTCGATCTCTTTGTCGGAAATAGCAATCTGCATCCCCTGTCCGCCCAACACATAGGAGGGACGGACAAGTACCGGATATCCCAGACGGTTGGCCACTTCTTTGGCCTCTTCGGCTGTATAGACAGTACCGCCCGCCGCACGGGGAATCCTGGTCTGCTCCAGGATCTCATCGAAGAGCTCTCTGTCCTCCGCAGCATCCACATCCTCTGCCTTTGTCCCCAGAATGGGCACACCCATCTTCATCAGGCTTTCGGTCAGCTTGATGGCCGTCTGTCCGCCAAACTGTACCACAGCCCCATCAGGATGTTCAATGTTCACAATGGACTCTACATCCTCCGGTGTCAATGGCTCAAAATACAATTTGTCCGCTATATCAAAGTCCGTGCTGACCGTCTCAGGGTTATTGTTGATGATGATAGTCTCATAGCCCGCTTTGGCAAACGCCCATGTCGCATGCACGGAACAGAAATCAAATTCGATCCCCTGACCGATGCGGATTGGTCCGGAACCAAGCACCAGCACCTTCTTGCGCCCTGTGGTTTCCTGCGCCTCGCACTCTCCGCCGTATACGGAGTAATAATAGGGCGTGGAAGCGGCAAACTCCGCCGCACAGGTATCCACCATCTTATACACGGCCTTGATGCCGTTTGCATAGCGCAGCTCCTTGATCTCTTCTTCTGTTTTACCGGTCAGTCTGGCGATCACATTGTCCGGGAACTCAATGCGTTTTGCCTCTTTCAAAAGCTCCGGCGTCAGGGGCTCGTTTTGCAGCGCCTGCTCCATCTCCACCAGAATGGCGATCTTGTCAATAAACCACAGATCAATCTTGGTGATCTCATGGATCTGCTCCTGCGGAATACCCTTGCGGATCGCTTCTGCGATCACCCAGATCCTCTGGTCATCCACTACTTTTAATCTTTCCAACAGATCCTCCGCAGAAAGCGCTGAGAAATCATAGCTGCGCAGGCAATCCACATGCTGCTCCAGGGAGCGGATCGCCTTCATCAAAGCCCCTTCAAAATTGTCGCAGATGCTCATAACCTCTCCGGTTGCCTTCATCTGCGTCGTCAGGGTACGCTTCGCCGTGATGAATTTATCAAAGGGCAGACGGGGGATCTTCACCACGCAGTAATCCAATGCCGGCTCAAAGCTGGCGTATGTTTTCTTGGTAATGGCATTCTTGATCTCATCCAGGGTATAGCCCAGAGCGATCTTTGCCGCCACCTTTGCGATCGGGTATCCTGTAGATTTACTTGCCAGAGCCGAAGAACGGCTCACACGGGGATTTACCTCGATGACGCAATACTCAAAGCTGGTGGGATGCAGCGCAAACTGTACATTGCATCCGCCGGTGATCTGCAGCTCGTCGATGATCTTCAGCGCGGAAGTACGCAGCATCTGGTATTCCTTGTCGCTCAAGGTCTGGGAAGGCGCTACCACGATACTGTCGCCGGTATGCACGCCCACCGGATCGATATTCTCCATGTTGCAGACCGTAATGCAATTGCCAGCGCTGTCCCGCATAACCTCATACTCGATCTCTTTCCAGCCGGCAATACAGCGCTCTACCAACACCTGTCCCACACGGGAAAGGCGCAGACCGTTCTCCAGGATTTCTTCCAGTTCGATCTGGTTGTGTGCGATCCCGCCGCCGGAACCGCCCAGCGTATAGGCGGGACGCAGCACCACAGGATAACCGATCGTATTGGTGAACGCAATACCATCCTTTACATTCTCTACCACCATGGAAGCCGCACAGGGCTCGCCTATACGCTCCATCAGATCCTTAAACTCCTGTCTGCCTTCCGCATTGCGGATGGTTGCCGCGGTTGTACCCAGGAGCTTTACGTTATGGGCTGCCAGGAATCCGGATTCCTCCAGCTCCATGCCCAGGTTTAAGCCCGCCTGTCCGCCCAGGGTGGGCAGAATGCTGTCCGGCTTTTCCTTTTCAATGATCTGCTCCAGAACCTTTGCGGTCAAAGGCTCTATGTATACTTTATCCGCAATATCCTTATCGGTCATAATGGTGGCGGGGTTGGAATTGACCAGGATCACTTCCACACCCTCTTCCTTCAGAGATCGACATGCCTGCGTACCCGCATAGTCAAACTCTGCCGCCTGTCCGATCACAATGGGGCCGGAACCGATCACCATCACTCGTTTTACATTGGGATTCTTAGGCATCTTTTTGTCCTCCTTTTATCATGTCAATAAACCGGTCAAACAGATAACCGGAATCCTGCGGTCCGGGGCATGCCTCCGGGTGGAACTGCACCGTGAAGATATTCTTGCCCGTGTAGGCCAGTCCTTCGTTGGTGCCATCGTTCACATTGATAAAAGCAGGCGTCGCAATCTTCGGATCCAGATGCTCTGTATCCACTACATACCCATGGTTCTGGGAGGAGATGTACACCCTTCCCGTGGCGAGATCCTTCACCGGGTGGTTTCCACCTCTGTGCCCGTATTTCATCTTGTAAGTATCCGCTCCTGTCGCCAGCGCCATCAGCTGATGTCCCAGACAGATGGCAAAGATCGGCATATCCGTATCGTAAAGCTTTTTGATCTCCTGAATAATGGATGTACATTCCTTAGGATCTCCCGGTCCGTTGGAAAGCATGATGCCATCCGGCTTGTCAGCCAGGATCTCCGCAGCGGAAGTCAATGCGGGATATACCGTCACCTCGCATCCGCGCTCCGCCAGGGAACGGGCGATATTCGCCTTGGCACCGAAATCCATCAGTGCGATCTTCAGCCCTGCACCGTTTAATTCTTTTACTAACGCCGGTTTCTTCTCCCGCTCTCCTCTTGCATAGGCCTCCTTGTCAAAACGCGCCATGCCGGACAGAGGACCGTTCTGTGCCAGATCCGTAACGGCAGGAATAGTATACTTTGCTGCGCAGGTGACCTTCTCCACCACTTTTCCTGTGGTGTAGGCTTTCAGCTTCGGCAGCACCTGAGCCAGATCATAATGTTCATCTGTCGTGATCATGCCGTTCATGGTACCCTTTTCCCGCAATATCTTGGTCAGGGCTCTGGTGTCAATCCCCGCAATACCGGGCACGCCATTCTCCTCGAGAAATTCCTGGATTGTCATATCGCACCGGAAATTGCTGGGAATGCGGGAGAGCTCCCGTACGATGAAGCCGTCCGGCCAGGGTCTTAGGGATTCCATATCATCCTTACAGATTCCGTAATTTCCGATCAGCGGGTAAGTCATGCAGACAGCCTGTCCTGCATAGGACGGGTCTGTCAGGACTTCCAGATAACCGGCCATGGAAGTATTGAACACGATCTCACTGACAATTTCCTTGTCCGCACCGATGTGTGTTCCGACAAACACGGTTCCGTCCTCCAAAATCAAAAATGCCTTTTTTGACGTTTTCATCGTTATGTGCTCCTCTCTGTTATGACGTTCAGAGCCATGGATCTTGGCTCTGAGCAACGCTCAAATCTACTAATTATAACACAAAACAAAATGGTGAGCAATATCCAAAATCCTTTGCTCACCACTTCGTGAAAAATTTTTATTTACTTTTAGGTATCCGAAATCAGATCACGATACCAACACAACGCATCCATGTACGCCTGCTGCACATCTTTCATGGATACATCTTCCAGAAGCATGAGTCTGGAAACCTCCTGCCAGTTGGCATCCTCATACTGAGCCATAAACTCCATCACCGGATTCAGCGGTCCCTCATGGTCTACCAGCGCCTTGTAGATATCGCCGGATACCTTCATCCAGGTAAGTGCTTCCTCCATAGGTTTCTCCAGGATAACATCCAATACGGAGAACAGCCCCATTAAGAATAATTCCTCTTTCCGGATTGCCAGGTTAAAATGCGGTGCCAGATTCTCCAGGAACCTCGCACGCAACAGGGAGAGTCTGGTCAGCTCGCCCGGCTTATCCGCATACAATTGCCCGGCTACCGCCGTATTGATCCAGCGTTTTAATTCCTTCTGACCCAACATTGCAGCCGCGTGATTGATGCTGCTGATACCGGAATTGACGGTCATACGATTCACCATACCCAGCAGGGAAATCGTGAGCGCAGTATCCCGGCTGATGACACCGGCTGCCTTCTGCAGATCAAAGTCTCCTTCGTTGACGATATTGAGCAGCTCAATGTAGTTGATTTTCAAAGGAGCTACGTCATTCTTCCCTTTCGTTGCCGGCATACGATAGAAGCTGCCCTCGTACAGACTGTACCCGCCGCTTTTCTTCAGATTTTCAAATGTCTCCTGATCTGTGATATTGCCGGCGCACAGTTTTGCATTGGGATAGAGCTTTCCGAAATAGATTTTGGCTTTATCGATAGCAATCTTGCGATTGTTCAGCAATACATAGTCCATCAGGCTCAGAATGCTTCTGTAATTCTCAAACTCCGCCACCGCAAGCTTACGGATCGCCAGCTTGTAGCCTTTCTCCTTTAATTCGCGCAGCCGATCCACGTACATATCAATTGGTGGGATCGTATTATCGATCAGAAATACAATCTTATCGTGCGGTGCATCACATTGATCCTCGAGATCCGCAAAGATAGAGATATTGCTGAGCGGGACCAGGATCTCCTTGCCTTGCGAAAGCGCCTCCAGCCCGATATTCTGGATCAGCTCCAGACCCGCGACACTGGTTGCACCGTCATTCTGCCCGGTTCCCAACATCGCCGGGTTTAAGAAATAATTGTTCTTCTGTGCAAATACCGAATAGGCCCCCACTGCCATATTCTCATCAAACATCGGCACCAAAACCACTAACATACCAATCACCCCGTTTCCTTATAGTCATTACTGCTTTTGTCTCTTATACACTATAACCCTTTTGCTTTTCACACTTGAACGATCACTTGAAATATGCTACACCGGATTCAAATATCTTCAGATCCTGCTCCCCATAAATGTTGATGGCAACCGCGTTATCTCTTCTCTCGGAATGCGCCATCTTACCCAGACAACGGCCATCCGGAGATGTGATACCTTCAATTGCACAGTAGGAACCATTGATATTGTATTCCTCATCCATGCTCACATTTCCGTCAGGGTCTGCATACTGTGTTGCCACCTGCCCGTTTGCAAACAGCTTCTCCAGCCACTCCTTCGGCGCTACGAAACGTCCTTCCCCATGAGACGCAGGGTTGCAGTATGTGGCGCCCAGTTCCGCCTGCTGCAGCCAGGGAGATTTATTGGATACCACCTTGATATACGCCATCTTGGAAATATGACGGTTGATGGTATTAAAGGTCAGAGTCGGAGAATCCTCCTTCTGGCCTACGATCTCGCCGTAAGGCACTAATCCAAGCTTGATCAAAGCCTGGAACCCGTTACAGATTCCCAGAGCCAGACCGTCGCGCTCATTTAACAGCTTCTCCACTGCTTCTTTCAGCTTCTCATTCCGGAACGCGGTTGCAAAGAACTTCGCACTTCCGTCCGGCTCATCACCGGCAGAGAATCCGCCGGGGAACATGATGATCTGCGCCTGCGCGATAGACTTTTCAAATTCCTCCACGGAAGAACGGATATCCTCCGCGGACAGGTTGCGGAAGATCTTCGTGATCACATTGGCTCCTGCACGCTCAAACGCTTTGGCCGTATCGTACTCACAGTTGCTTCCCGGGAATACCGGAATAAATACGGTGGGCTTTGCCACTTTATTCTTGCACACATAAATGCTGTCTGCCTGATAACACTTGCTCTCCACAGGTGCAGTTCCCTTTACTGCCTTGGTGGGGAATACTTTCTCCAGCTTGGAAGTCCATGCCTGCAAAGCCTCTTCCATGGTGATCGTCATATCCTCGTATACAAATACCGGCTCCTCTGTGATCGTACCGACAACGGATACGTTATAATCTGAAGTCTTTATTTCTTCTACAAATTCAGCCGGCACCTCCGCCAGGATATCACCCAGCGCATTGCCGAACAGTTCCTCGGAAGAAACCTCATCTGCGATCGCAACACCAAGCTTATTGCCGAACGCCATCTTGGACAATGCCGCTGCCGCACCCCTTGCGTCCAAAGCATACGCGGACACGATCTGCTTCTTCTCTATCAGTTCATGAACATAGTCGTACAATTCGGCTACATTCTCATACATCGGAACATCAAAATCATCTTTTTCAATGGAAAAACGCACCAGTACATTTCCGGGGTTCTTCAATTCGGGCGTCACGATCTCTTCGCTGGTCGCTATATCTACCGCAAAGGAAACCAGCGTAGGCGGTACATCAATATCATTGAAGGTTCCGGACATACTGTCCTTACCGCCGATGGAAGGCAATCCGAACCCGATCTGCGCATCATAAGCGCCAAGCAAAGCAGCAAACGGCTGGCTCCAACGCTCCGGATCGGAGGTCATTCTGCGGAAATACTCCTGAAAAGTAAACCGGATTTTCCGGAAATCACCGCCCGCTGCCACAATCTTTGCCATAGACTCCGTCACCGCATATATCGCTCCGTGATACGGGCTCCAGGAGGACAGGTACGGATCAAAGCCGTGCGCCATCATCGTTACCGTATCTGTTTTCCCATGCAGTACAGGGAGCTTCGCGATCATAGACTGTGTCTCGGTCAGCTGATATTTTCCGCCGTAAGGCATTACCACACTGCCCGCGCCGATGGAAGAGTCAAACATCTCCACCAGACCTTTCTGGGAGCAGACATTCAAGTCATTCAGGAGAGCGAGCCATGCTCCTTTCACATCTCCCGCCTCCAGCTTCTCACCTACAGCCGGAACTGCCCATTTATCAAAATAATTCTCTTTCTCATCCGGAATGTCCACTTTCACAGAAGTTTCCTGATGAGCGCCGTTGGTATCCAGGAAGGCACGTTTCAGATCTACGATCTTCTTGCCTCGCCAGTTCAGCACCAGTCTGGGCTCCTCGGTCACCACCGCAACCTCAACTGCCTCCAGATTCTCCTCTGCAGCATAGCCCATAAACTCTGCCACGTCCTTGGGATCGATCACTACTGCCATACGCTCCTGGGACTCGGAGATGGCAAGCTCCGTACCGTCCAGTCCGGCGTATTTCTTCGGCACCTTATCCAGATCCACGGACAAGCCTGCTGCCAATTCGCCGATGGCAACAGATACTCCGCCGGCGCCGAAATCGTTACACTTCTTGATCAGACGGCTGACTTCCGCACGGCGGAACAGTCTCTGGATCTTTCTCTCGGTAGGCGCATTACCCTTCTGCACCTCTGCGCCGCAGGTCTCAATGGAGCTCTCGGTATGTACCTTTGAGGAACCTGTCGCACCGCCGCAACCATCGCGTCCGGTGCGCCCTCCCAACAGAATGATGATATCGCCGGGATCGGAATTCTCGCGCTTTACATTCTTTCTTGGAGCAGCCCCCATCACGGCACCGATCTCCATTCTCTTTGCCACATAGTCGGGATGGTAAATCTCCTTGACAAAACCGGTCGCAAGACCGATCTGGTTTCCGTAGGAGGAATAACCGCTTGCCGCACCGCGCACCAGCTTCTTCTGGGAAAGCTTGCCCTTCAAGGTCTCGGATACGGGTACCGTAGGATCCGCCGCACCGGTCACACGCATGGCCTGATATACATAACCGCGTCCGGACAAAGGATCACGGATTGCACCGCCCAGGCAGGTTGCCGCACCACCGAAAGGCTCTATCTCTGTCGGATGATTGTGTGTCTCATTTTTGAAGAACACCAGCCACTCCTCTGTCTCTTTATAATCGCCGTAGTCCATCTCTACCGGCACCACAATGGAGCAGGCGTTGATCTCATCAGACTCCTCCATATCATCCAGCTTACCGTCTTTTTTCAGTTTCCGCATCGCCATGAGCGCCAGATCCATCAGGCAGACGAACTTGTCATCCCTGCCTGCGAAGATCTCCGCACGGGTATCCAGATAGCTCTGATAGGTCGTCTCAATAGGAGAACGATAATAGCCCTCACCGAATTCCACATCCTTCAATTCCGTGGAAAACGTCGTGTGACGGCAGTGGTCTGACCAATAAGTATCCAGAACGCGGATCTCCGTCATGGACGGATCCCTCTTCTCATCATCACGAAAATAATTCTGGATATGCAGGAAATCCTTAAAGGTCATGGCAAGCCCCAAAGAATCATAAAGCTTTCTCAGCTCCTCCTCGGGCATATCCTTGAAGCCGTCAAAGATTGCAACATCCGCGGGATCTTCGAATTCCGTCACCAGGGTATCCGGTTTCACCAGATCCGTCTCTCTGGAATCCACAGGGTTGATGCAATAAGATTTGATATGGGCAAACTGCTCATCCGACACATCTCCCTGGATCAGATAAGTTGTTGCTGTCTTGATGATCGGGTTCTCATTTTCATTCAAAAACTGCACGCACTGTACGGCAGAATCTGCTCTCTGATCAAACTGTCCCGGCAGATATTCCACAGAAAACACATGTGCATTCGCCGGAATCTCTATCTTTTCCAGGTAAAGGTCATCAACCGGCGGCTCCGAAAATACGGTCTTGCACGCCGTCTCAAACACCTCGTCAGATATATTCTCCACATCATAGCGGATAAACACGCGAACCTTATCCACATTGATGCCCAGATAATTCTGAAACTCATCATGCAGCTCCTTCGCCTTCACCGCGTACGGCTCTTTCTTCTCCACATAAATCCGTCTTACATTTCCCATTTCTTACTGTTTTCCTCCAAAATGATCTATCTTTTTGCGTTTTATTCCGCTCCAAGTCCCTTTAATATGTATAGCAGTTCTCTGTCCACAGCATCTGGTGTGATCCCGGTGGTCTGTGCGGAAATCTTGAGTCCTTCCAGTACATACATGATATTCCGCGCAGTTCCTTCATAGTCATCACACACGATCTCATCATTTTCCACACCGATCTCTATCAGCTTCTCGATCACCTTCACCGCCGAATCAAATTGCTTTTTCAGCACATTGTCCTTTTTGGGCAGATTATAATTTTCAAAATAATACTCGTAGATGGCCTGCGTCAACGTATCCTTGCGCTTCAATATCTCCTTTTTCTGCTCCTTGAAAAACAGAAGCAGGATATCTACCGCCGTAGCATTTTCGTCAATATTTTTGGAAAAGACATCATCCGTCTCCTCGCTCTCAAGCTTCAGCACTTCTGCGAAAATCTGGCTCGTATTCTCAAAGTACAGATAGAGACCGCCCCGGCTGATGTCGCAGGCTTCCACGATATCCTTCATGGTCACCTTCTTAAATCCCTTGTCCATAAACACCTTTCTGGCTGTCTCTACAATATATCGCTTCTTCTGTATTGACTTCTCTCCCATGCTCCCCTTGCCTCTCTATCCCCTTTTATCTATGCCTTCTTTGCAAATTGTTTATCCCAAAATTCAATGATCTCGCACATTTTCTGTATCACAAGATAGAAGATACGCTCTTTCACCGCTTCGTTCCAAAGCATTGCCCTCGTTTGCCCGCCGAGTACATATTTGGACAAAATGCCGCAGAGTATATCCCATTCCTTGATCGTCGCCTTCTCGATCACTCTGCGCTCATCGTCATGACTCACAAGATGATTTCTGGTATAAACATAACGATAGTTCCGATCCATAAAGGGTGTTCTCGACACCTCCCGCACAAAACTCATCAGTGTGCCGTCATATACCGGAAAACTCATCACCGTGGTCTCTCCGTTATAATTCTTGCTCACTTCGCCGCCGGAAGTCTGTTCCAGCCACGGCAGATAACGAAGCAACGGTTTCAATATTTTCTTATACTCCTCTAACTGCCGGTATCGGTTTGCCGCATCCAGTTCCATCCTTATCCCTCCAGATCCTATACACCTATGCGGTTTGCTTTTTTATTCAGATTGTTTCGCGGACGGTTCAAATCGCTTCTCGATTTGAACTTTCGCGACATTCGGCGCATGGACACGCAAGCGTGTCCGCCCGCCTCATTGTTCGG
>CADBNO010000129.1 GCA_902796105.1 uncultured Lachnospiraceae bacterium
CCGTGATACACAAATCCGTTGAGCAGATCCGCCACCCGCGCCGGCTCTCTCATATACTCATTTGTACTGATGTCAATTTTCCCCATCATACATCCTCCATTTCCTCATTAGACATCACTGTTTCAGGCACCTCTGTAACTTTGCCTGCCAATGCATTCGGATGTATGTTGGCTGCTTCCGGAAACACCACATCAAAATGCACCTTATCCATTACATACACGCAGGGAAAAACTGGCTGAACCGCCAAAGAATGTGATTATTCACTTTCGCTGAATTTTTCCTTCGATTGATGATATTCTAATACATTTATGAAATGTTGTCAATCCGTAAAACCTAATAATTTTAACAAATTTTAATATGGGGTTCCATGCTGCACGATCTGCCATCCCCCCAACACACAAAGCAGTGTCGGGAATCTTTTCCTGACACTGCTTTCATTTGTCATTATCCTATTACAGGCTTTTCCTTACATTCCGCCGTTAGGTCCGCCAAAACCACCGCGGCTCCTTCCGTTCTGGCCTTCCGGCATCTGTCCGCCAAAGCCGCCCTGTCCGTCCATACCGTTCTGTCCCTCCGGCATCTGTCCGCCAAAGCCGCCCTGTCCGTCCATACCGTTCTGTCCCTCCGGCATCTGTCTGCCAAAGCCGCCCTGTCCGTCCATACCGTTCTGGCCTTCCGGCATCTGTCCGCCGAAGCCGCCCTGTCCGTCCATACCGTTCTGTCCCTCCGGCATCTGTCCGCCGAAGCCACCCTGTCCATCCATACCGTTCTGACTCTCCCGGCCCTGTCTTCCGCCGAAGCCGCCCATGCCGCCTCTGCCGCCGCCAAAACCGCTGCCGCTGCCATAGATCGTCTCCGTCATAGTGATCTCGGTTGTCTCACTGCCGATCTCCACCGTGTAGGTTTCCCCGACCTGAATTCCCTCACAGCTGAACACCACATTATTGAATGTTTTCTCGGAAACCGCACTCAACAGTACTTCACCCGACGCATTTTTCAATGTCACTGTCGTCCCGGCTTTCTGTGTACTCTGCGTTGTCACCATGATCGCGCACTGCGTGGAATCCGATGCAAAATTCTCTGCCATTCCGCTGGAACCGATAGCGATCACACTGCCGCCGGAAATGTACCCGCTGCCGCCGAAGTCCATCGCACCGTTTCCGTCATTGACCGGTCCGTTGACAAGGATCTCACCGCCATTGATATACAGATTTCCGTTGGAATCAATGCCGTCTCCCTGCGCATTTACATTCAGCACACCGCCGGAAATGATGATCTGCGCATCTTCGTCCACATCAAATGCACCACCGCCGAAGCCACCCATACCGCCTCTTCCGCCGAAGCTGTCTCCTGCAAATTTGTCGCCCAGAAATGAATTCTGTTCGCCACTGCCGTCATTGCCGCCTGCCGCGTTCAACCCGTCATCACTGGAAACAACGCTGACCTCGCCGCCCAATAACTCAATTTCCTGACCCTCCAGTCCTTCATAACTCTTTGTCACCTGGATCATACCGCCTGCTATCACAAGCTGAGTATCGGAATGGATGCCGTCATCCTCTGCCGCGATCGTGATTGTGCCACCCTCAATGTAGGTATAGCCTACCGTATCGTCCTCATCATTGCCGGAATGAATCCCATCCTGCGCCGCCGTGATCGTGATCGTCCCGTTTGCGATCCGAATGCTGTCCTTGCCCTGCAACCCATGATTTCCTGCTGTGATCTCATAGTTTCCGCTGGTGATCTTCAGATCATCCTTGCCGACAATACCGTTACCCGTTGCGGATCTCACCACCAGCAATCCCTCTCCGTTCAACGTAATGTCATCCCTTGCAAAGATCGCGCCGTCGATATTATGATCATCAATGGCCACATACTCCCCTGTCGTCTCCAACAGATTCTCACTGCCTGCCGTCGTTGTGACAAACACCTTATCTGCCTGACTCACATACAATGCCGCACTGCTTGCACAGGAGATATTCGCATTGTCCAGTACCAGCTGGATCTTATCACTCTTCTCCGCCTCCACAATGATCTGACCGTTCAATGTTCCGGAGAGCAGATAAGTTCCCTCGTCCGTGATCGTCACTACATTTCCGTCCACCTTCACTGCTCCGGAATCGCTTTGTGCCGTGCTGCCGTCCAATGTGATCCTGACACACTCTGCTTCATCGTATCCCACTTCCACATCCCGGTTACTGAACAGATCGGAAGTATCCAGGATCGTGGATCCGCTGATTGCCTTTGTACTGCCGCTGTTCTTTGCGGTATTGCTCACAGAAACCGTACTGCCGGCTACAACGCCGTTTCCGTTTCCGGACGCCCCGCTCCCAGACTCTGCATCTGCAGTATTTCCGCAACCGGTCATCAACATCCCTGCCGCCAATATAACTGCCAGTACACCGCCATAAAATCCCCTGTTTTTACGCTTTATCATCTTTTTCTTCATAATAGCCACACTCCTTCTACACACTGTTCACCACTGATCTATCCCAACCGTGTACCCTATAGTTCACCGATCGCATTGTTATCCCAACCGTGTACCCTACAGTTCACCGACTGCATTGTTCTCTTTGCGTGCCATCACAATTTCCAGGTTACCGTTTCTGCAACGCAGCTTATCGATAAAATCCTTTTCCGATACATTTTCCTTCAGCTCCACCTGATAGGTCAGCTTGAACAGACTTCCCATATTCGTCGTCTTCACATTCACCATCTCGCAGTTCTTGGTAAACTCTGCAAAAATTTCATCAAATACGTTGGTATAATCCAAATTTTCCGGAATAGTGATGTGCAATGTCTTACCGGTCTGGATCTCCGATTTCTTCCAGCCGATACTCTCATACAGGAAATTCACCAACCCGATAATCACTGCAAACAATACCGCATATCCCAGATATCCCATTCCTGTCAAAAGTCCTGACGCCATAGCCAAAAATATCGCACCGATCTCTCTCGCTGTGCCCGGCGCGGAACGGAATCTCACCAGACTGAACGCACCGGCTACCGCTACCCCTGCACCCACATTGCCGTTGACCATCATGATCACCACACATACCACTGCCGGTAACAGCGCCAGAGTCACCAGAAAACTCTGACTGGACTTGCTCTTATAACCAAAAGCCGCCGATATAAACAATCCGACCGCCAGCGAAACCGCCACACACAATAAGAAACTGCTCACTGAAATTACACTTGTTGTACTTGTATCAAAAATCCCACTAAATAATGTATTCATCATAACTCATCCCTCCTGATTTTTCCATCTGATTTTCTATCCGATCTTTGTGTCTGTTTATAGAGTTCAGGCAATTCTGGTACGGTGTCCGCCCAATCTTCTGTTTACATTCTTCGTTGCTGCCTGACCGGCCACGATCTGACCTGCTGTCCCACCGTTCCTCTGTCCTGCGGCCGCTGCTGTATCTGCTACTGCTCCGTTCAAGTTCTGTGCCGCTGCTACATTTGCTCCCTCGCTCTCGGTCTGCTCTGCTGCCGCCGTCTGTTCTGCAGCGATTGTCTGGTAGGCTCTGCCATACTTGGAAAAACTCGTCTGGAAGATCCCGTTCTCCGAAAGCACCCTGCACAACGACATGGGCATTGCGGAAGCGATCTTGATCTCCATAAGCGCGCAACCGGGTTCTAAGATTGGCGTCCCGTACACTTCCGAGCAAAGACTGATATCCTCTTTTCTCCAGAGAATATTCTCGTCGAAGGTGATCCGCAGATCGTGATCCTCCACTCCGTAGAACGCTTCCCTGTCATAGGAGAGATACACCGCCGGCTGCAAACCCTGATACATATCCTTGAAGTAGCTGATCTCATCCGTGATCTGACTCTGTTTGGAAAGTTCCTCGTCCTGCACCAGGTAGGCCATTGCCTCTTTTTGGCTGGTACTGATGCGGCGCTTGTAAACCACGCCCTTATATTTCTTTTTTAACTCTACAAATACGGTGCCGTCCTCTTTGGCTTTCCCGTAGCTTCTCACCCGAAGCTTTTCTTTGTAGACCGGTTTCTCCAACGACCGTCTGATCAGCTGATAGTCCGGTGTATCAAAATAAATATTGCAGATCGTGCTTCTTCCGAATTCATCCGGCTTCATATATCCTGCCATTGCCTGAAGGACCACTTCCTTCTGTTCCTTCGTCAGCATATATTTCATCTCGTAACGTTTGAAAATATCCTGGTAACTCATACTCATCATCCTTTCTGCGAAAGCCTTTCCTGAAGCTTTTATCTGTGCCTTCTTTGTTTGTTCTGAGGTCATTGTAAAGGATGAACCTAAAACGAACTTTAAATTTTCTTAAAACTGCAGATTTTTTGAAAAAATTTTTCCGGCCTCAAAAAAAGACCGGAGAGTATCGGTTTTTCGCACCTCTCCGGTCTTTTCCTTATATAACTCTTTTTATATAACATTCTTTCTATATATCACTCTTTCGCATATCCGGCTCCGGTTATATCTTTCAGATCACAACCTGAAACGCGATGGACTTCCCGTCCTCACTCTTCGCAGTGATCTTTCCGCCATATCGCTCAACGATCGCCTTCACCACCGACAGGCCGATCCCGCTGCCTCCGGTGCCTGAATTTCTGGAACTGTCCGTCCTATAGAAACGCTCAAACAACACATCCTGATTTCCCGCCTGAATGCCACTGTCCTCACCAACCGTATTCCAGACAACCAGCCTGGACTTACCGCTCTTCCTGGAAGGCACAAGAGTCACCCTGATCTCCCCCGCATCGGAGGCATACTTTAACGCATTGTCCAAAAGCAGCGACACTAACTGGCCCAGCTTCTCCCTCTCGGCCATACAGGTGAGTCCTGCTGTGATCTCCTTCGTCAGCTGCTTTCCCTTGGACATAGCGAGCGGCTCAAAGTTCTCCGTGATCTCCGTCACGATCTCGGAGAGATCACACTTCTCCAACACCGGCTTTTCCTCTTCCTCCAACCTGGAGAGTGTCACCATCTGCTCCGTCAGATGCCGCAGACGGCTGATCTGATTGCGGATGCTCTGCGTCCACTGACTTTCCTCGCCTTCCATCTCCAACAGATCCACATTCGCCGAAATGATCGTGAGCGGTGTCTTCAGCTCATGGCTGGCGTCCGTGATAAACCTCTTCTGCTTGACATAACTCTCCTCCACCGGCTTGAATACTCTTTTGGAAAAAACAAGCACCAGCACAAATACCGCAAAGGTTCCCAGAAGCGATGCACCGGCACTGTTGCGCAAAAGTCTCCGGAAGGAATACAGTTCCTTTCCGCAATCTATGAAAATGATCCGTTTCTCATTCGCGTTCTCTGCGGGTCTGCAGAGGAAACGATAATTATCCCGGAAGCCTTTTTCTTTCCCTTTGTCATAGATCTCCTGCGCGTAAGCGATCGCATCCTCCGTCTTCACCGCAGCGATACGCCCGGTATCCACAGACACCACTTCTCCGTTTGCATCCAGTTTTACCGAGAAGAAACGTGTATCATAAGGTGTTTCCTCCGAGATGAACGCCCTCTCCTCCATGAGTATATCCCTCGGGAAAAACTGCCCTCCCGGAGCTTTATCCGGTTTTATACTCTTCTCGTTTTTATCCCGCATATCTTCATGCAGATCAGCAGGAAAATGTCCTCCGTTGTCAGCTAACATCTGCAGGATGCGGTCTGCCCTCGTCACCATGCTTCTGTAACTGGACACCGTCATGATGCCCACCATCACCGCTAACACCGCCAGCATGGAGCACATTGCCACAATAATAAATTTTCTACGCAATCGTCTGATCATGTTTTACTCTCCACTTCCATCGAGTATCCCTGGTTCCTGACCGCCTTGATCTGCACGTTGGCGTTAAGCCCCGCCAGCTTTTTTCGCAAATAGGAAATATTCACCCACACCACGCTGGACTCTGTATCGCTGTCATAGCCCCACACGCGCTCCATAAAGCGATCCACCGAAAGCACCTGACCCGGATTGGCCATGAGCATCTCCAGCATCTGAAACTCCTTGTTGCCCAGACGCACCTTGCCGCCGGGTCCCTCCACCTCGAAGGAACTCCGGTCCAATGTCAGATTGCCGCACTTCAACAGATTATCCGTGCCGGTCGTCTGCTGTCTGGTCATCACACGGATCCTGGCCAGCAATTCTCTGGTGTCAAACGGCTTCGGCAGATAATCATTGGCCCCGCTGTCCAATCCTTCCACCTTGTCATCGATCCCCGACTTTGCCGTGAGCAACAGCACAGGCACCGCGTTTCCCGCGGCACGCAGCTTCTTCAATACCGTCAGCCCGTCCATCTTGGGCATCATGATGTCCAAAACCGCCCCGTCATACTCCTGCCCTGTCAGATAGTCCAGTGCATCCTGCCCGTTGTACACCACATCCACCGAATAATGACTGTGCTTTAAGATCATAGAGACTGCATCCGCAAGCTCCTTTTCGTCCTCCGCCAATAATAATCTCATTACCTTTTCAACCCTTTCCACAATCACTGTTCCCTGCATGTTTCCACGCATAATTCCATGCATGATCCTTTACATTATTTTAACAAAAAAAATTTTTATTGACAATCTCTCCTCTGTTCGCTATAGTATACCCGATAAATAAATATCGCCAGGGGAGCACATCGCTGAGACTGAAGGATCTGCCGGAACCTATCCCGCAACATTCTTCTGACCCTCATACCTGAACCGGGTAATACCGGCGTAGGAAGGCATATGATTCAGAGCATATATACTGCTCTGAATTCCCGATGTTGTCCCTCCTTGCGCAGTCAAAGGAGGATTTTTTTATGCTTTACAACGTAGTCGTAAACGATTGGGGCGAAACAACCTATGTCCCCACCACCCTCGGCAATGCTCTGCTTGCCGTTGCCATCCTTGCCCTGCTTGGCATCTCTTTGTTCTTCGCCAAAAAGCACAGCGCAAAACTCACCGTAAAACAATTGGTATTCTGTGCTATGTCCATCGCACTCGGCACTGTATTGTCCAACCTCAAACTGTTCCATTTCCCCACCGGCGGTTCCATCACATTACTGTCCATGCTGGTGATCTGCCTGCCCGGCTACTGGTTCGGTCTTGGTGTAGGACTCCTTGCCGGCGTAGCATACGGCATTTTACAGATGCTGATCGATCCGTACATTCTCTATCTGGCCCAGCTGGTTGTTGACTACCTGTTAGCCTTTGGCGCCCTGGGTCTGTCCGGGGTATTCAGCAACGCCAAGCAAGGCCTTCTGAA
>CADBNO010000130.1 GCA_902796105.1 uncultured Lachnospiraceae bacterium
ATCGCTATCAGAAACCGGCAGGTCTTCTTTTCTGATCTGTATGAAAATAAAGTCTTTCGTTATGATCCGGCACAACAGGGCGGTATCGACACGCTGCTTCAGATGGACGGGAAGCCGGTTTCACTGGAGGTTTCGGCGGACGGCGGCAGTGTGCTGGCCGGAAGTGCTGACGGATTTTATCTGCTGTCAGATCAGGGGATCGAGCATATCGGTGAAGTAAGCTATCGGGGTTATGCGGTAACGGTTTTGCTGCGGGTAGTGCTGGGGATCGAAGTCCTCTGCGTGTTGTGGACGCTGCTTTTTTTGTCCAGAAGACTGAGGCAGCTTTTGAAAAATGAGAATTCTGTCCGGGTGATCATCGTTGTGCTGGCGGTGACGGTCGTGTCCTGCTTTGTGGCATATTCCCTTATGGATGAGCTGTTCGGGAAGGAAGAGGACAATCTGATCGACAATATGAAGCTGTTTGCCGAACTGATGGCGGAGCAGACAGATACGCAGGCCATCAGCCGCATGGAGGGAGAGACCTTCTACGGCACCTCCGCTTATAAGGCACTCCGGCAGCCGTTGGATGAGATGACAGAGAAAGCCTTTCGGGAGGGAAAGTATTATCGCTATACGATCTATACCGTGGATGAGACCGGCGTCAGGTATGTCTGCGATTATAATGATGACGTGATGTGCGGCGAACCTTATGATATCGGGGATACTACATATTACAGAAAAGCGGTGGAGACGGGTAATTCCTATGCCCTCAGTACAAGGGATGTGGAGGGGGCATGGATCAGTCTTTTGACGCCGTTAGAGGATGACAGCGGAGAGATTGTCGCACTGTTGGAGGTGCGCATGGATATGAGTCTCAGGAACCGGGAGAAGAGCGCATCCGTCTTGAACACCGTGTTCAATGTGTTTTGTACGACGGCGGTGGTGATGATGCTGATCCTGGAAGGTGTGTTGCTGCTTTCGTTTGTGGAGAGGAGACAGAGGCTTACCATTGCGGAACGGCTGGATCCCACCTGTATGGTACCGATGCGGGCTATGAGCTTTTTTACGAATGCAGCCGATGCCATGCAGGATGCATTTGTGACGATCCTGTGCGCAGAGCTTTATAAAGGGCAGCTGCCTATCCCGGATTCGGTGGCGGTGGCGTTGCCGTTGTCTGCACAGCTTCTGATGCTGGCACTGTTTTCGAGCTTTATGGGTTCTGTGGGAGAGAAACGCGGAGCTACCAAAGTGGTAAGCGTCGGACTGTTGGTACAGGGCATGGGTTGTCTCTGCTGTGTGCTCACAGGCTCCTATTTCGGAGTATTGATGGGTAAGATGCTGATCGGCGCCGGAATGGGAACGGTGTATGTGAACTGTTACGCGATCGCGGCTAAAGGGAAGACGGAGGAGAGCTCTGCGAGAGCATTTACGGATCTCTCCGCAGGAAGTCTGTCGGGAGCTACCATTGGTGCGGGCCTTTCTTCGGTATTCCTCACCATCGGCGGCTGGAAAATGGTTTATATGGTGGGTGCAGTCTTGCTTGTTGTGGCGTTTTTAGTGGCTATATCCTCAAGAGAGTCAAAGCTTGCATTCAATCCGGTGACAAAGCAGAAGACGCCCGCGGAGCCTGTCCCGGCGCAGAAAGCAGGGCTGTCTGCGGAGCCTGTCCCGGCGCAGACCGGAAACCTGTCCGCGGAGTCTGCCTTGGCGCAAAAGGAGGAGAGCTTGCCGCAGGGCGTTTCTGTGGTACAGGACAACGGACCAAAAGAGGATATCGCGGAGAAGAGAGGCGGGATCAAGCAGTTCATGTTCAATATCCCGGTGTTGGGATATTTCCTGCTGATCCTGTTGCCGTTCATGATGTCTTTAGCGTACAGAGAATATTTCCTGCCTCTTGTAGCAGGGGAAAACAATGTGAGCGAGGTGAATATCAGCCGGTTCTATCTGATCTGCGGACTTGCATTCCTGTATATGGGACCGGTCATTACCCGTTTTTTGATGAAACATCTGGGAATGTTAAGGGGAATCCTGCTTGCCAGCTCGCTCATGGCGGCGGCCATGCTGCTCTATGTGATCAGACCCACCGTGGGAATGGTATTCTTCGGCATGGTGATGTTGTCGTTTGTAACGTCTTTCTCATACGGATGTATGTACACGTTCTTCGGAGAGCTGCCGCAGTCTGTGCGGTACGGGGAGGCGAAGTCCATGCAGGTTTATTCGGTGTTTGAAAGCATCGGATCCACTGTGGGACCGATCGCATATGGTGCACTGTTGTCCTTCGGAAATCGCACGGGCCTGGCGATCTTTGGAACAGGGATGCTTGTGCTTGCGTGGATATACGCGATGATCATGAGAAGATATAAGAAGAAAGCAAGATAAAAAATAGGGAATGGAAGATGAAAAAACAAAAAGCAGTTAGCGGATTGTTGATGGCGGCTTGCATTCTTTCCGCCTGCGGCAGCCCGGAAGCCGGCCCTCAGCTTTTGAGGGAATGGGTGGTGCAGGCGGATGCTGAGGCAACCGACATGCAGGAGCAGGATAAGATCTACCGGGTGGCGATGGTCACAGATATCGGCGGTGTGGATGACCAGGGCTTTAACCAGAGCGCGTGGGAAGGACTGGAGGCGTTGAAGGAAGCGACGGGGACGGCTGTCAGTTATGTGGAATCTCAGGCGGTGGAGGATTTTGTCCCGAACTTCAGCGAGCTTGCAGAGAATGGCTACACGCTGTGCTGGGGCGTGGGTTACCAGTGTGCGGATGCGCTTCTGGCAGTTGCCGAGAAGTATCCGGAGATAAATTTTGCCATCATTGATAATGCCTATGAGAAGACTCCGGAGAATGTGACAGCAGTAGTGTTCCGGGCGCAGGAGCCCTCGTTTGTGGTGGGATATATAGCCGCCTGTGTGACCAAGACGAACAGTGTTGGATTTGTGGGCGGTATTCCGAGCGATATCATAGATCAGTTCCAGTACGGCTATGAGGCGGGTGTTGCCTATGCGAACCATTTATACCATAAGAATGTAGAGGTTTCGGTGGAGTATGTGGGGAATTTCTATGATTCCGCAGCGGGAGAGCAAATTGCGGACGCCATGTATGGTGACGGGTGTGATGTGATCTATGCGGCTGCCGGAGGCGCAGGACTGGGCGTGATCGGCTCCGCAAGGAAAAACGGCAATTATGTGATCGGCGTAGACAGGGATCAGGCATATCTTGCGCCGCAGCATATTTTGACTTCGGGGATGAAAAAGGTGGATGTGGCGATCCTTCGTGTGTCACAGGATTATGAGCAGGGGCGTCCCATCGGCGGCAAGACGCTGAGCTTCGGTATGGCGGAGGGAGCTGTGGGGATCCCGGAGAATCATGAGAATTATTCGGATGAGATC
>CADBNO010000131.1 GCA_902796105.1 uncultured Lachnospiraceae bacterium
AAAGCATCATCTGCGAGCGTATGTCAAATTTCAGGTTAGCATTACAATTCGGACATTCATACATTATGGTGTTCCTCCGACCGGTTTATTTCTGTTCCATTCCGTAATCCTCTACCGCTTCGTCTGCGGGCTGTATGTCTCCGTCCGCGTCAGATACTCGATCATGACCTCTCCATGCCGGCAATAGCCCGCAATGCTTTCCAGGATCTCCTGATCGGAAGTCTTCTGCATGCGGGACATTTTGTCAACCAGCACGAAATTGATCAGCATGGCAAGGATCAGCGCCAGCATTGCATTGCAAATATACTTCACAGGCCGCGCTTTTCTCACCTGCTCCAGCCTGTTAAATACCTGTTCGAACACACTTCCGGGCACCGTGACCGCTCCACCGCCCTGCTCGAATGTGCGCAGAGCATTGGCAGCAATGGTATCCGCCTGTCTTTTGGTTATCATATCCTCCCACTTCCCGCCGCAGCGCACCTTAAAAGAATGATTCCCTGCATCCAGGAGCACCAGAACCCCTGTCTTTCCTGCCATCGTCGCGCCGTACTGAATATCCATATATTTATCCGCATTGAAAGCGCCGCCGGAAACCGTAGTCTTATACGCCGCATCCCCATATCTGGTGATAGGCTCCATAGCCCGCAGCAGTTCCGCCTTGTCCTCCGCAGATAAAGTGCCCAGTTCATCGATGATACGCGCCTGATGTCCGGTAACCGGATTAGTGTAGCTGTCATTTTCCGCCTCCTCAGCCTCGGCTCTCACCCCAGTCACCCACAGTGTGAAAAGCATACCTGCGGCGATCAACAATGCCATACAACACGGCAAACGATCTTTTCTATTTCCCATCGTTTTCTCCTCCTCTCCTGCCGAACTGCGGCAGCGGTCTGGTCGTGAGAATATTGTGCTGCTCGATCAGCTCCATGGCATTCCAGCCCAAAAGCACCAATATGGCAATAGCCGCACCGTAATAAAACAGTTCCGTTTTGGGTTGCAGGATCAGCACCAGCACAGCGCTCAAAACGCCAAGCCCCGGCCTTAGGAGCGTGAGAAAGGTCTCCTTTCTGTCTAACACCGCCTTCTCTTCCTGCACCACCATACTGCCGATCCGCATCTTGTTCTTGCCCATAGCAGAAACCAGCATACTGCCGATGAGAATAAAGAGATCACTGATCCCCTCTCTGGCAAGTCCCTTGAACAGCCCCGTCAACATGACGGACAAAACGCCGATCACCAACAGCAGCACCACCTGAAACGCGTCCACAAACTGTATCTTTTCCCGCACGGTATTCCGCCTTCTGCCGATCACCAGATACCTTCCGCTGCCCTTGTCGTCCATATAGTCCTCTTTTGCTTTCAGCTTGCGCTTCTGCCCGACAGCGAGGAACGCGCCGATGACCCCCAGCAATCCCGCGAAGAAGACCATCGTCCGCGCCTTCATGGCAAACAACAGATTGAACAGCACAAAGATCGGCAGCGCCAGCAACACGGAGCCCATCATAAATTTCCCTTTATCTACAGGCACGCTGCCCGCCGCCTTACCGGTCTGCCCGTTCACCACGGTATAACTGACTCTGTCCTTGTACCGGTACGACAGAAACCACACCGGAAACATGGCCAGCTTACTCTCCACATTTTCCGGCCGCATTGCCTCATACATGTCATCTCCCAGTGTAAACTGTCTGCAGGTTCCGTCCGCTTCCATATCCTTGCCCAGCTCCACTGACACGATATCCTGCACATCCTCTTTATACAGCTCTGCATCCACATCTTCTGCATCCGCATAGAATCCGCTGAGGAACGCGGGCGTAAACGGTCTGGCTTCTCTCCAGTCAAACGGCGCGATCGCATTGCTGAGCGCATCGGAAAACGCAGACGCCGCATCATACGCAAAGCCTTTGTATTTTGCCTCCACATCACTATGTAACCGGTAAAAAGTGGTGATGATATAATCCCCGGATCTTCGTTTTTCACTTGCACCGAAGGTCACCCTCTCGTTTTTCTCGGCGGTATAGAGCCAATACGGCATATAAATACTGCGGAACCGTGAGATATAGGCCTTCTGCTTCAGCTCCTTCGGGGCAAAAAGTGACCGCTTCATCATATGCGCATATGCCTGTTCGCAGTCCTCTCGCGTCTTTTTGAAAGGAATGATAAAGGCAGGCCGTTTCTCCCTGCTGATCCGGCTGTCAAGGATCGTCGCGCCACCACAGAAATTGCAGAACGTCGCCGCCGTATTGTCATCGCTGATCAGCTCGCCGCCGCACTGCGGGCAGGAAAATACCGTAACCTCATATTCTTTCTCTTCCACCGTATAGTCCGTCTCTGTCACCGTGCGTTCTTCTGCGTCCCGGCTCTTTTGGAACGCATATGGATCCATGGACGTGCCGCACCGGTCACACAAAAGCTTTTGGGTAGGGATATCAAATTTCAGGTTTGCATTGCAATTCGGACACTCGTACATAGCCTCTCCTTTATGAAACGATAAAACGCTTTGTCACAAATTGTACCACAACTGCCTATAGGAATTCCACCCCGGAATCGTATTTCTGTCAATTATTGACACAACCCATGCCCAAAAGCTATATTTTACCTGTAAACGGACCGTTTCACCACGAAGAATCGTGTTGGGAGAACAACTTATGCGTATTTTTGAATATACCTTTTCTTCTATGGATGATACACCAATGCAGATCAAGTCCTTCTTGAAAAAGAAGGGCTTTTCTACACACAGCATGATTGTCTTAAAACGACAGGAAAACAGTGTTACCGTCAACGGATCTCCTGTCTTTTTGACCTATCCGCTCAAGCCGGGAGATAAACTCCGGATAACTCTGACGGAAGAGACGCCTTCCGAGCATGTTGTCCCGGTAAATCTTCCCCTGGACATCCTTTTTGAAGATGAAGATCTTCTCATAGTCAACAAACCCGCCGGCATGCCGATCCATCCCTCACTGAACAATTACGACAATTCTCTGGGCAATGCTGTAGCATGGTATTACGCCCAAAATGGTGAGCCTTTCGTCTTTCGCTGTATTAAC
>CADBNO010000132.1 GCA_902796105.1 uncultured Lachnospiraceae bacterium
AGATAGCGGGGAAGGAGACGGCGCACAGGTAATCTGGCCATCAGGCGATAAAACGATAGAGGATTACTATGCGCTCCCGGATGAAAGACGGGTTGAATTGATCGACGGCGTGTTCTATGACATGGCGGCTCCGTCTTATATACATCAGAATATATCCGGCATGATATACCATGTACTTATGCGTCATGTGGAGAAGAATAAGGGCTCTTGTATACCGTTTATTTCGCCGGCGGATGTACAGCTTTTCGGCGATGATAAGACGATGGTGCAGCCTGATGTATTTGTGGTGTGCAACCGGGACCGGATCACATACGCAAGACTGGTCAATGCGCCGGATCTGGTTATTGAGGTGATATCTCCCAGTACCAGAAGAAAGGATATGGATCTGAAATTGCGTAGATATCGGGAAGCGGGAGTCAGGGAATACTGGATCATATTTCCTGAGGAGAAACAGGTGTGGGTTTATCTTTTTGGAGAAAAGGACAACGGATCAGAGGCGGAACAGGGTGCGGCCGGAAGTGGAAACATTTGCGAGCGGAAACCATATTATGAGTGGGAACACCGGGTTTATACCTTTGCCGATAGAGTTCCGGTTGGAATTTGGGGCGGTGCATGTGAGGTGGACTTTGCGGAGATTGATGAGCGGTGTGAATTTTTGTATGAAACAAGGAATAGATAACAGGGTTACCGGTAAAAAACATGAAGCTGGCGGATGCAGACGGCAGAAGGGTGTCAAGAAGGCGGCTGAGGGTGAGAAAGTAAAAATCAAAGCAATACAACCTTATTCTTTCCACTTTTTTTGCCCAGATAAAGATTGTCGTCGGTTTTTTGGATCCAGCTGTCGATGGACTGATCAGGTTGTCGTGAGCTGATGCCGATCGTGATGGTTACCGGGATCCGGCGATTGTCGAACAGGAAGTCCGTCTCTGCGATGGAAAGGCGCAGTTCATCCAGCGTTCTTCGGGCATCTTCGGGATTGGCTGCCTTGAAAGAGATTAAAAATTCTTCTCCACCCCATCTGCAAACAGTGAAATCAGGGTAGGTTTCACTTGTAATCTGGGCAAGCCGGGATAGGATATAGTCCCCTGCGTTATGCCCGTAAGTATCATTGATTCTTTTAAAGTTGTCAATATCAATCATGGCGAGATATTGATCATCGGAGGCTGCGTCTGTCTTGTTGAGATACTCCGTGATATAATGTCGATTGTAGAGGCCGGTGAGCTTGTCGCGGTGCGCCATGTGCAGAAGCTTTTCCTCCGAGCTGATCACAAGCTTTAACATAAAGCCGGAATAAACGATCAAAAAGGAAAAAACCGTAAGGGAGTTGATGATCAGGCAGACGATCTGGATGCTTGCGTCCTGGACATACAGCGGACCGTTATAGTGGAGATAGAGGCTGGAAGCCACAAAGGCGGCAATGACAAGCATGCAGATCAATAAAGTGTTTACTCTGCGCCGTTTCATTTTGTAGGCCATATATTCGATCACATAGGCCACAGGAATCATGGACATGCAATAGAGGCTGAACCCGAAACCGGATCCCAGGCATATTGTGGACACGTACATATAGAATGTGATCCAGACATACACCAACCAAACGTAAATATCGAGTTGAGCCCGGTGAATCAGATAATAGCCGGTTATATAGACAGAAACTGCCCCCACACTGAGTAACACCAGCCACTTGGCCTGAATATAGGCAAAAAAGAACAGCATGCCAAGCACATATGCCAAGAGAGCAGTGTTAACGAGATAGGTCATTTTCTGGCCTTGCTTTATATCCACGTCAATTCCTCCTTTTCTATTCCACTATTTTTTCAGGTGTTTACAAGAATGCAGCCACTTTTCTATTTCACCAGTGGCTGCATCTCCAATATCTTATCTGGGATCAGTTATTTCCCGGGAAATTTATTTCCCATTTACGCTTTCAAACTCTTTTTCGATTGCCTCGTCCGGCTTGGTTGCCAGAGATACGACTAAGATGACGATCGTAGATACGATGAATGCGGGCAGCAGTTCATAGATGTTCCAGACTCCGCCCAGAGGACGTATACAGAATTTCCATATGAAGATGCATACGCCGCCGGATACCATGCCGGCCAAAGCGCCTGCCTTGGTGGTGCGCTTCCAGAACAGGGAGAAGAGCATCAGCGGTCCGAAGGCCGCGCCGAAGCCTGCCCAGGCAAAGGAAACGATGGTAAATACGGAACTGTCCGGATTCCAGGCAAGTACAACGCCAATGATGGCGATGACTGCTACGGTGCCGCGGGCAAAATGCATGGCTTTCTTCTCATCCATTTTGATGTGCAGGAAATCCTGGAGGATGTTCTGCGAGAAACTGGAAGAAGCCTGCAGCAGTTGAGAGTCGGCGGTGGACATGGTACATGCCAGGATGCCTGCCATGACCAGACCTGCGATCAGGGCAAAGAACACACCCTTCTGGCTCAAAATATTTGCCAGTTGGATCACGACAGTCTCGGAATCAGCGCTGCTGTTCAGATAGGGGATCAACCCGTTTTTGGACACGGCGTTGCCGACAACCCCGATCAGGATCGCTACGCTCATGGAGATCACAACCCAGATGCTGGCAATCCGTCTGGACAGGGTCAGTTCCTTTTCATCGCGGATCGCCATGAAACGCAACAGGATATGGGGCATGCCGAAGTAGCCCAGACCCCATGCTAACGTAGAGCAGATCGTGAGGAAACTGTAAGGAACAGCATTGCCGGTTTCCAGATCGTAAGTGGCATTCATGGAGAGGTAGCCGCTCAGGGACTGGGCGTTCGCAGCCACGTTGTCCCAACCACCGGCGTATTTTATGCCGAAGATCACAATCGCGACCAGAGCAAAGGTCATTACGATACTCTGCAGCAGGTCGGTGGTGGACACAGCGAGAAATCCGCCGATCACAGTATAGGCCACAACCACGGCTCCACCGACGATCATAGCGGTGTGATAGTCCACGCCGAACAGGGAATTGAACAGGGTGCCGATCGCCTTAAAGCCTGACGCGGTATACGGGATAAAAAAGATCAGGATCACTAAAGCGGCAATGCAGGAGAGAATGTTTTTCTCATCGTGATAGCGCCTGGAGAAAAAGTCCGGGATGGTGATGGCACCAAGCTTAGCGGAATAGCGTCTCAATTTTCGGGACACCAGTAACCAGTTTAAGTAGGTTCCGACAGCCAGACCGATGACCGTCCAGCCCACATCGCAGATACCGGTCAGGTAAGCCAGACCGGGCAGACCCATCAGAAGATAGCTGCTCATGTCGGAGGCTTCTGCGCTCATGGCGGTGACAAGAGGTCCGATCTTGCGGTTGCCCAAATAGAATTCATCCACGGACTTGCCGCTTCCTTTTTTGTTGGAAGCAAAGCCGATGTAAAGCATCAGGGCAAGATACAGAACCATGACAATGATAATACAGATTTGGCTCATTTTACTTCTCCTTTTCAACAGTTTTGATGCAATAATCCATACTTTTTTACCATACCATATCTTCCGCCGTTAGAAAAGAAAAACTTTCAAATAGTTGTCGCATTTTGTACGGTGGGGTGTTATAATTCTTATTTGGAGCGCATGGCGGAGAATCGCCCCGGAGCGCAGGATGGTATATGTTGCTTAAAGTGGGGAAGGGAGAAGATATGGCGCGTTTGAGATGGTGCAGGACCGGATGTATCATATTGCTGCTTTTTTGTATCACGGTGGTGCCGGCAGGAATCTATCTGCTTCTGGGATTCTGCGGATCCTTTGCGGAGTATGGCAGTGTTTTGGACAATCCGTCTTACTGGCTGTTAAGGCTTCTCGGGGTGGTGCTCATAGAAAATATCATTTTCTGGAGTGGAATGTTGATCGTATATGCCACGTCAAAACAACTCGGAGTGCGTTGGAGAGTGCTGGGACTTTTGTGTGGCCTGATCCCTATAGCGCATCTGGTGATGTTGTATGTGATCCTGAAGACGGCGTGGCTGGAGGTTGATACGGAGACTGCAAGGATCCGGCGGAACCGGGAGCGGAAGGCTGCGCAGATCTGTCGGACGAAGTATCCGATCCTTTTGGTCCATGGCGTGTTCTTTCGGGATTTTGAGCATTTGAATTACTGGGGGCGTGTGCCGGGGGAGCTTGAGGAAAACGGTGCAACGCTATATTATGGCAATCACAACAGTGCATCGGCTGTGGATCAGAGTGCGAAGGAACTGGAGCAGCGTGTGCTGGAGATCATAAAGGAAAGCGGATGTGAGAAGCTGAATGTGATCGCGCATTCCAAGGGTGGCCTGGACATGCGGACGGCGCTTGCCAAGACATCGATCGCGCCTTATATCGCCTCGCTGACGACGATCAATACACCGCACAGGGGCTGTGAGTTTGCAGATTATCTGTTGGGCAAGGTACCTGAGAAGCAGAAGGAGAAGGTGGCGGCTGCCTATAATGCGGGAGCTGCTGCACTGGGGGATGTGGACCCGGATTTTCTGGCTGCTGTTTATGATCTGACCAGTGAGAACTGCGCGAAGCGGAATGAGGAAGTAAAGGATGTGCCGGGAGTATATTATCAGTCGGTGGGATCCAAACTGAACAGGCCGGCTTCCGGCAGATTCCCGCTGAATCTGACCTATTATCTGGTGAAGTATTTTGACGGCGCAAATGATGGTCTGGTGGGTGAGAACTCCTTTCCGTGGGGCGAGCACTACGACTTTCTGACCGTGAAGGGAAAGCGAGGGATTTCCCACGGGGATATGATCGATCTGAACCGGGAGAATTTTCCGGGATTTGATGTGCGGGAGTTTTATGTACAGTTGGTGGCGGGGTTGAAGAAGAAGGGGTTTTGAGATCCCGGATCCGGCCGGGGATCGCGGCAGAGTGACGGTGAGTTGACTGTGAGTTGAAAGGGTTTTGACGGAGAACGGCCGGAGGTGGAGAGGTTTCAGACAGATGGAAAAGCGAAGGATAGATACATTTGAAGGCGCGGTGGAGTATCTGTACAATATGCCGCGTTTCACAACAAAGAATACAATGGATGACACAGTAGCGCAACTGGTGCGGCTGGGGTCTCCGGACCGGAAGATCAGGCATATCATTCATGTGGCCGGTACGAACGGTAAGGGATCCGTCTGTACTTATCTGCGCTATTGTCTGCAGGAGGCCGGGTATCATGTGGGCGTATTCACTTCGCCGCATCTGGTGGACATCCGGGAACGGTTTGCGGTGGATGGGACACTGATAGATGAGGAGGATTTTCTGCGCTTTTTTCAGGAAGTGTATGATAGTCTGGATTGGGAGGCACTGCAGCGGGGAGAAGGGTACCACCCTACTTTTTTTGAGTATCTTTTTTTCATGTGTATGTTGTATTTTGCGGAGAAACAGCCTGATTACTGCATCCTGGAGACGGGACTGGGCGGGAGGCTGGATGCGACAAATGCCGTATCGCACAAGGAGCTTGCGGTGATCACCCGGATCAGTCTGGATCATGTGGAATACCTCGGAGATACGGTGGCACAGATTGCTGCGGAAAAAGCCGGAATTATGAAAGAAGGGGTTCCGGTCGTGTACTGTGCGGAAGTGCCTGAGGCGGAAAAGGTTTTTGTAAAAACAGCGCGAAATATGCAGGCCCGGGCAGTGCCGGTGTCGAAAAATGACTACATGTTCCATAAATTTCATAATAAAACCATTGATTTTTCCTTGCGGACTCGCTATTATGGTTATATTGGAGTTTCTCTGCACACCATTGCGCATTATCAGATGGAGAATGCGGCGCTTGCGGTGCGGGCACTGGAGGTGCTTGAGGAGAATGGACGAAGGGCAGATGTGTCGGGACATGACGGAAAAGTGCCGGCGCAGGATGAAGAAATTCCATGCCTGATCACAGGGGAGCAGCTCCGGCGTGGCTTGGAGAAGGCGTTCTGGCCGGGGCGTATGGAGGAGATCCTGCCGGATCTGTATGTGGATGGCGCCCATAATGCAGATGGTATCCGTGCTTTTTTGGATACGGTGAAAGCAGATGGATGCAGTGAGAGCGGGCAGACAAGACAGCTGATCTTCAGTGTGGTACAGGATAAAGACTACAAAAATATGATAAAGCAGGTAGCGGACGCCGGGCTGTTTGCGCGCATCTATGTGGCGCATATGCATACGGCAAGGGCGGCAGGGCTTGAAACGCTAAAGAAGGATTGGATGGAAAGCACCGGAGAAGATACGGAACTTATTTTTTGCGGGAATGTGCAGGAGGCTCTCCACAGAGCACGCGCGGAGCAGAACGGTGCGAGGATTTATGTTGCGGGCAGCCTGTATCTGGTTGGCGAGATAAAGGAGTTTTTTAAGAATGATAAATTTTGAAGAAGAACTGAAGAAGTTCCATCCCAGCCTGGAGGTTGAGGATGCGGAGGATGCGATATATAATCAGGATCTGACGGATATGGCGGATATTCTGGTAAAGATGATAAAGGAATCTGAGGAGAAGAAAGAAGAGGCATAACGGAGGAAAAACCATGTTTTGTTACCATTGCGGCGTAGCGCTGTCTGAACAACATGATTTTTGCACGGCATGCGGAGCGGATGTAGGTCTTTACAAGAAAATCATGTATGCTTCCAACCGGTTTTACAATGACGGTCTGGAGAAGGCGAGTGTCCGGGATCTTACCGGCGCGATCAACAGTTTGCGACAAAGTTTGAAATTTAATAAAAATAACGTGGAAGCCAGGAATCTGCTGGGGCTCGTGTATTTCGAGACAGGCGAGGTTGTGGCGGCCATGAGCGAGTGGGTTCTGAGCAAGAACCTGCGCCCGGAGAAGAATATTGCGGACGATTACATCGGTATTCTGCAATCCAACGCAAATCGTCTGGAAGCGTTGAATCAGACGATCAAAAAATATAATCAGGCATATACCTATTGCGTGCAGGACAGCAAGGATCTGGCCGTTCTGCAGCTGAAAAAAGTGCTTTCCCTGAACCCGAAATTTATCCGGGCACATCAGTTGCTGGCGCTGCTGTATATGGACAGTGAGCAGTGGGAGAAAGCGCAGCGGGAGCTGCGAAAGTGCGCGGATATCGACCGTAACAATACACTCACGCTTCGGTACACCAAAGAGGTGGAACGTATGCTGGAGCCGGATGAAAATGTAAAACAGCCGGCGAAGCGCAAGAAGCAGGAGGCGGTGCGCTATATCAGTGACAATGAGATGATCATTCAGCCCATGAATGCCAAAGAACCGAAATCGGGCAGTGCGGCGACGCTTCTGAATATAGGTATCGGTCTGGTAATCGGGTTGGCGGCCTGCTATTTCCTGATCGTACCGGGGAAGGTCAGCGATGCCAAAAATGAGGCGCAGCAGACGATAACGGAGATCGCGAACCAGGCGGATGCCAAGACCAGCAGGATACAGGAGCTGGAGGCGCAGATCGCGAAGCTGGAGACGGAGAACGATTCGCTGAATCAGGAGCTGGAAGGGTATGTGGGAGACGATGGCACGCTTCAGACCATTGACGAACTCCTGGAGGCAGGTAATATTTATCTGGAAACACAAAATGTACAGGACACGGCGCAGCATTTGGAACGCATTGCCGAGGCCGTGAATGTGGAGGAAACGTCGGAAGAATTCCAGGATCTGTATAATACGCTGCGAAGTCTGATCGGACCTGAGTTGGCAGAAACCTATTATACGGACGGGTTGGCGTCTTATCGGAGTGAGGATTTCAATACGGCGATCGACCAGTTATCAAAGGCTGTTTATTATGACGATACAAATGCGGAGTCCCTGTACTATCTGGGACAGGCTTACAGGCGTATCGATGACAGAGAAAATGCGATCACCATTTACGAACGGGTAGTGCAATTGTTCCCGGACACGCAGAATGCGGTAAATGCACAGAGGTACATAGAAGAGTTAAGACAATAATTTACGAAAGAGAAGAATCTGCAGTGAGTGCTGCAGGTTCTTTTTGTTGTGCGCCCGGCGCACGTTTTATAGGAAATGGCAGCCGCAGGGTCGAGGTTAGATCAAAATCAGGAGGTTGCGAAAAAGCAGCGGAAGGAGAGGGATGAGTATGGAAGAATTTCAGGTGATCGACAAATATCTGATGATAAAGCTTCCGGAGGAAGTGGATCACCACAGAGCTACCGATATCTGTAAAAAGGCAGATTATTATATTCTGAAGGAAAATGTCAGTAATGTGGTGTTTGATTTTGAGGATACAAGGTTTATGGATTCATCGGGAATCGGGATCATTATGGGCAGATATCGAAAGATATCCTGTTTCGGCGGTAAGGTTTATGCAATACATATGGATAAAAAGATGGAGAGAATGTTCGATATGGCGGGCTTGAAGAAAATTGTGGAGGTATTGGAATGAAAGCGCAGAGAAATGAAATGGAGATCTCCTTTGATGCAGTTTCCCGGAATGAGAGTTTTGCAAGGGTGGCGGTGGCGGCGTTTGTCACGCATCTGAACCCGACGATCGAGGAGATCGATGATGTAAAGACTGCCGTGTCAGAGGCGGTTACAAATGCGATCATCCACGGATATGATAATATTGAGGGGCATGGAGCGGCAGGGGAGCGTGGAGATGCCGGAGACAGTAAGGGAGGCACAGACGGAGAAAACGAAGAGAAAGTGCGGCTGCATTGTATCCTGGATGGTGATGTTCTGCATATCGAGGTCTCGGATAAGGGAAGGGGGATCGAGGATGTGGAACGCGCCATGGAACCCCTTTTTACCACCAGACCGGAACTGGATCGGTCCGGCATGGGGTTTGCATTTATGGAAGCCTTCATGGACGAGCTTGAAGTGGAAAGTGAGGTCGGGAAAGGTACTGTGGTACGAATGACGAAGAAACTGGGAACATCCGCGTGGATCGATTGCGAGGACTAGCCCATGGAAGATATGTCAGTACTGATTGGAAGATCACAGAGCGGGGATAAAGAAGCGAGAGAAGTACTGATAGAAAAAAATCTGGGTCTGGTCCATCACATTGTGAGACGGTTCGCAGGGCGCGGATATGAGATGGAGGATTTATTTCAGATCGGCGTGATCGGTCTGATCAAGGCGATCGATAAGTTTGATCTGAAACAGGAGGTGCAGTTTTCTACATATGCGGTTCCTATGATCACCGGGGAGATCAAGCGTTTTCTGCGGGACGACGGACCGATCAAGGTGTCGCGTACCTTAAAGGAAAATGCAGTCAAGATCAGGGCGGCAAGACAGCAGCTGCAGAGTAGTCTCGGAAGAGAACCTACACTGAGGGAGCTGGCGGACACAGCCCTGCTTTCGGAGGAAGAGATCGTGATGGCTTCCACGGCAACGGCTGAGGTGGAATCAATCTATGCCTCGGTTTACCAGGCGGATGGAAGCGAACTGTATCTGGTGGACCGGGTGGCTGACGCGGGACCGGGCAATCTGGGGAGTGTCCATGGTGAGGCAGTGGATTATGAAAAAGAAGCGTTGCTGAACCATATGCTTTTGCAGCAATTGCTGGATGAGCTGGACGAACGGGAGCGAAGTCTGATCCGTATGCGCTATTTTGAGAACCGCACACAGACGGAAGTGGCGGATGTGTTGGGGATCAGTCAGGTACAGGTCAGCCGTCTGGAAAAAAAGATCCTGTTGCGAATGAGGCGAAAAATTGCATGAAGATATAAGGCCGATCGTTTCAAATTGGGCAAATCGTTCAAAACAAATCTTTCCTCTAGCTATCTTCTCCTTGATTTGGTATAATAGACGCAAGTGCAGCGTCTATTATCAAAGGGCGTTGAACCCTTCGGGTTCATGGTATAATAGACGCAAGTGCAGCGTCTATTATCAAAGGGCGCTGAACCCTTCGGGTTCATGGTATAAT
>CADBNO010000133.1 GCA_902796105.1 uncultured Lachnospiraceae bacterium
ATTGATGCCAGACATATTTCCATCAGCAATCTTGGTGCGTATTTCCCGAACACGCCAATGTTGGCTGCGGTTGTGGCAGTCAGCGGCTGTGTGGAGAAGGAGCAGTTTTTACAGGATATGGAAGGTTCTTATCGTCATAAATTTGCAAAGAAGCCTCAGGTAATCGAGGGTAACTTAAAGTGTCTGCGGCAGGCGATGCAGGAAGTGAAGGGGTGAAGAGATGAGCAGAAAAGCAGCGGAGATTAATGAACAGATCCCCTGGCAGGAATTGACGGTGGGATGTGAAATTTATGAGCCGGGTACCAGCAGGTTGACGAAGACCGGTGAGTGGCGTTCAAAGACGCCTGTGTGGATCGAGGAAAAGTGCAAGCAGTGTGTTCTGTGCGCGCCGTTTTGCCCGGATGCATGTATTCCGGTTGCCGATGGGAAACGCGGAGAGTTTGACTATGATCATTGCAAAGGATGCGGAATCTGTATCAAGGCTTGTCCCTTCCATGCGATCGAGTGGAAGGAGGAAGAGGTATGAGTATCAGAGAGAGACTTTCGGGAAATGAGGCGATCGCTACAGCGATGCGGCAGATCAATCCGGATGTGTTTGCCATGTTTCCCATCACACCGTCCACAGAGATCCCGCAGTATTATGCGCAGTATGTGGCAGATGGCAGAGTGGATACAGAGTTTATCTGCGTCGAGAGCGAGCATTCTTCACTTTCGGCCTGTCTGGGAGCGGAGGCTGCCGGGTGTCGTGCGGTGACAGCGACTTCTTCCGCAGGTTTGTCCTATATGAACGAGGTGTTGTATGTGGCCGGATCTTCCAGACTTCCGGTGGTACTGGCAGTGGCATGCCGTGCGCTGACGGGACCGATCAACATCAACCATGACTATTCGGACTCCATGGCAGAGCGGGATTCCGGTTTTATCCAGCTCTACGGGGAGAATAATCAGGAGGTTTACGACAACTATCTGATGGCGCACCGGATCGCGGAGCATCCTTCTGTGCGTCTTCCGCTGATGGTGTGTGAGGACGGTTTCATCACATCTCATGCCATTGAAAATATTGAGATCGAAGAGGATGATAAGGTAAAGGCTTTTGTAGGGGAGTATCATCCGGAAAACTATCTGTTGAAAAAAGAGAACCCTTTGGCAGTGGGACCTTACGGTGTATCCGGTTATTACATGGAGGCCCGGGTAGCGCAGGCACAGGCGATGAAGAATGCAAAGCAGGTGATCCTGGATGTGGCTGCGGATTTTGAGAAGACCTTTGGGCGAAAGTACGGTTTCTTTGAGGAGTATCGGATGGAGGATGCGGAGGTTGCCATGGTGATCATGGGGTCGTCCGCGGGTACGGCGAAAGCTGCAGTGGATGAACTGCGCGGGCGCGGTGTGAAGGCTGGTCTGGTGAAGATCCGGGTGTTCCGTCCTTTCCCCGGCGAGGAGTTGGCGAAGGTGCTTTCGGGCTGCAAGGCTGTGGCTGTGATGGATAAGAGTGAGGGCTTTTCGGCTTGCGGCGGACCACTCTTTGCTGAGACGTCAGGGGCATGCATCAATCTGGACAAGCGGCCGAAGATGATCGACATCGTATTCGGTCTGGGCGGCAGAGATTTCACGGTGGCGGCCGCGCTTAGTGTGTATGACAGACTGCAGAATATTGCAAGGACCGGTGAAGTCGGTGAAGTGTACACTCATATGGGACAGCGTGAGGCGTAGAAACAGAGGGAGAATAACATGGCATATAATTTAAAAGAGGAAATGAATAAAGAGGAGCGCTTTCATTCCGGGCACAGGCTCTGCGCGGGATGCGGTGCGGGAATTGTCTGCCGGGCGATGATGCGGGCGGTGGATCCGGAGGATAAGGCTGTCATCTGTAACGCAACGGGATGTCTGGAGGTGTCGTCTTTCCAGTATCCTTATACAGCATGGGAGGATTCGTATATCCACACAGCGTTTGAGAATGCGTCCGCCACGGCTTCCGGTGTGGAGGCAGCTTATCGTGCGATGAAGAAAAAAGGAAAACTTGACGAAAAAACGAATTTCAAGATCCTTGCCATCGGCGGTGACGGCGGTACCTATGACATCGGTTTTCAGTCCCTGTCCGGAGCTTTGGAGAGAGGGCATGATTTCACCTATTTTTGTTATGACAACAATGCGTATATGAATACCGGTACACAGAGATCCTCCGCCACGCCCAGATTTGCGTCCGCAACGACTACTCCGGCGGGGATAGAGTCTGTGGGGAAGAAGCAGACCCAAAAGGATCTGACGCAGATCGTTGTGGCGCACGGGTCACCTTACGTGGCACAGACGACATTGTACGGAAATATGAAGGACTTCCACGAGAAAGCACATCGTGCTATTTACACGGAAGGACCGACATTTGTCAATGTGTTGACGCCCTGCCCTAGAGGCTGGAATTATCCGGCAGAGAATCTACTGGAGATCTGCAAGGCGGCAATCGATACCTGTGTCTGGCCGCTGTACGAGGTGGTAGAGGGGGAATACCGCTTGACATATGAGCCGAAGAAGAAACTGCCGGTGGAGGAGTTTATGTCGAAGCAGGGGCGATTCGCGCATTGCTTCAAGCCGGGGAATGAGTGGACAATCGAAGCAGCGCAGGCTTATGTGGACAAAAAGTGGGAAGAGCTGTTGGAGAAATGTAAGTAGAACATATGCACCAAACCATTGGGATACGCAAAAATAATAGAGAGACAATAAAGTGATTGGGGGTATGGGTATGGACAGCAAGTTATTTACAAATCAGCATATTCTGGCTTGGCTTCAGTATTTCTCAGAAAATACGGACATTGATCTGGAGCACGTAAAACTATTGGATATCACAAGAAAGAATAAGAATTTGATTCCGGCGGTGGAGGCGCACCGATGTGTGCTGGTGTTTACGGAAGCAGGAAATAAGGATATTTTTTACAAGATGTGGGATGTGGGTCTGGGCGAGTGTGAGATCATCTACAATGAGGGCTCGGAACCGTCGGGACCCATCAAGCGCAATAAGGTTTCGGACATGATTGACCGCGGGATCAATGCATCGGCGGGGATGATCGTCCTGAATCCCAATGCCAGAAGTACCATTAAATTCGGTATGGACAATAAGCTGTTTGCCACGGGTTCAGTGAAGTATGTGGGCTCCGAGATCCGGGCGGTGTTATTGTCCAAGATGAAGATTCATGAGAATAAGAATCTGTGCGTGATCTCCGGAGAGTCCATCGCGGTG
>CADBNO010000134.1 GCA_902796105.1 uncultured Lachnospiraceae bacterium
CCGCATTACTACTACGAGGAGAACAATCTGCATGGTCTGTTCATCGAGCAGATCAGGGATTTTGATGCCTGTATCGCGGCATTGGACACGTTTCTTCCCTATGTGGATAACTGGGCAACCTGCGACATGATGGCGCCCAAGGTTTTGGGGAAAGAAAAGGAAAAGCTTTTGACCGCGATACGCCGCTGGATCCGGGCAGACTCAGTCTATGAAGTGCGTTTTGCCATCGGCATGTTAATGCGGCATTTTCTGGACGGGGATTTTCGAACAGAATATGCGGACATGGTCGCGGCGGTTTCCTCCCCGGAGTATTATATCAACATGATGCGGGCGTGGTATTTCGCCACGGCGCTGGCCAAGCAGTATGATGCGGTTTTGCCTTATTTGCAGGAAAACCGGCTAGATAAATGGACGCACAACAAGACCATTCAGAAAGCGATAGAGAGCTACCGGATCACGCCGGAGCAGAAAGCGGAGTTGAAAGCATTGCGCCGGCCGGCAGAATGATGGTTGTGCGGGACTGAGCAAATAAGATATTAAATGATAAGACGAATCAGAACAAGAGGAGCACTATGAACGGAAATGACAGGATCATCAGAACAGAATATTCGGAGGAAATGCAGAAGTCTTTTATCGACTATGCCATGAGCGTCATTGTGGCGCGTGCATTGCCGGATGTGCGGGACGGTCTGAAGCCGGTTCAGCGCAGGACTTTATATGATATGCATGAGCTGGGCATCCGCTACGACAGGCCTTACAGGAAGAGCGCCCGTATCGTCGGTGATACCATGGGTAAATATCACCCCCACGGTGACAGTTCCATCTACGAAGCCCTGGTGGTCATGACGCAGGATTTTAAAAAGGGGCTGCCTCTGATCGACGGTCACGGCAATTTCGGCAATATTGAGGGCGACGGCGCGGCTGCCATGCGTTATACAGAGGCCAGGCTGCAGAAGATCACGCAGGAGGCGTTTCTCGCCGATCTGGACAAGGATGTGGTAGATTTTGTACCAAACTTTGATGAGACGGAGAAGGAGCCTTCGGTATTACCCGTGAAGATCCCGAATCTGTTGGTGAACGGGTCGGAGGGTATCGCCGTGGGTATGGCGACCAGCATCCCGCCGCACAATCTGAAAGAGGTGATCGACGCCACCAAAGCCTACATGATGAACGAAAACATCACTAACCGTGAGTTGATGCGATATATCAAAGGCCCTGATTTTCCCACCGGCGGTATCGTCATCAACAAGGACGAGCTGTTGGAAATTTACGAGACAGGCGTGGGCAAGATCAAAGTCCGCGGCAAGGTGGAATTTGAGCAGGTCAAGGGCGGCAAGACGAATGTGGTGATCACAGAGCTGCCGTATCCTATGATCGGCGCCAACATTGGCAAATTCCTCTCTGATGTGGCAGCGCTTTCCGAGACCAAGAAGACACAGGACATTGTGGATATTTCCAACCAGTCCTCGAAGGAGGGCATCCGCATTGTCATCGAGCTGAGAAAAGACGCAGACGCAGAGAACTTCGTAAATATGCTTTACAAAAAGACCCGTCTGGAGGACACCTTCGGTGTGAATATGCTGGCCATCGCCAACGGCAGGCCGGAGACCATGAGCCTGAAGCAGATCATCAAGGCATGTGTGGACTTCCAGTATGAGGTGAATACCCGAAAGTATACCAATCTGCTGGCAAAAGAGATGGAGCGCAAGGAGATACAGGAAGGCCTGATCAAAGCCTGCAATGTGATCGACCTGATCATCGAGATCCTGCGGGGCTCCAAGGACCGTAATATGGCGAAAGCCTGTCTGGTGGAAGGTAAGACGGAAGGCATCCGGTTCAAGTCCAGAGAATCCAGGATCATGGCGGAGCAGCTTTGCTTCACGGAGAAACAGGCCAATGCCATTCTGGAGATGCGTCTGTATAAGTTGATAGGTCTTGAGATTGAGGCACTGATCAACGAGCATGAGGAGACAATGGCAAATATCTATCGGTATGAGGATATCCTGGAACGCCGCGACTCCATGGCTCAGGTCATCATGAATGAGCTGGATGAAATCAAAAGGGAATACGGACGTCCCCGCAGGACCGTGATCGAGAACGGCGAGGAAGCGGTCTACAAAGAAAAAGAGCTGGAAGAGATGGAAGTCATGTTCCTGATGGATCGGTTCGGTTACGCCAAGACCATTGATATGGCGACCTACGAGCGCAACAAAGAGGCGGCTGATACAGAGAACAAATTTGTATTTCCCTGTAAAAATACCGGTAAGGTCTGTCTGTTTACCGATCAGGGACAGCTGCATACCATCAAGGTGCTGGATCTGCCCTTCGGAAAATTCCGCGACAAGGGTGTGCCGGTGGACAATGTCAGCAATTACAGCACAGAGAAGGAACAGATCATCTATGTGACCAGTCAGTCGGAACTGAATTTAAAACAGTTGCTTTTTGTGACGTCACAGGCTATGATGAAAGTGGTTGACGGCGGTGAATTTGATGTGAGCAAGCGCACGGTTGCGGCAACCAAGTTAAACGACGGCGACACCGTGCTGAGTGTCATCACGCTGACCGACCAGCACAATGTGATCCTGCAGTCCAAAGAAGGATATTTCCTGCGGTTCCTTGTGGAGGAGATCCCGGAGAAGAAAAAGGGAGCGGTCGGTGTCAGAGGTATGAAGCTCGGCGAAAAGGATATGTTGGAAGCTGTATACTACACGACAACAACTTCCGATGCTGCCATTGAATATAAATCCAAACACCTGCTGCTAAACAGCATTAAGCTGGCAAAGCGCGACGGCAAGGGTGTCAAAATTCGCGCTTGACAAGGAGACAGTATGAGAGTAATTGCAGGAACTGCCCGGAGTCTGCCGTTGAAAACACCGGAAGGGTTGGATACCAGACCTACTACGGACCGTATCAAGGAAACTTTGTTTAATATACTTCAGCCCTATGTACCGGAAAGCGTTTTTGTGGATCTTTTCAGCGGAAGCGGCGGCATCGGTATTGAAGCGCTGAGCCGCGGAGCCAGAAAGGCTTATTTTGTGGAGCAGGCGCCCAAAGCGATTTCCTGTATTCAACAAAATCTGGCATTTACGAAATTTGAAGACCGTGGTATAGTGATTAAGCAGGATGTGCTTGCGGCTCTGGCAGGCATCCATGAAAAAGAGCTGGATATCGTGTTTATGGATCCGCCTTACGGACAGGAATCAGAGAGAAGGGTACTGGAATTACTGCGCCAGCTCCCTTGTGTTACCGAAGATACTCTGATCGTTGTGGAAGCTGATCTTCGCACGGATTTTGACTATGTGGAGGCTTTGGGCTTTGTCTGCACGAAAGAAAAATGCTACAAAACCAATAAGCATGTTTTCCTGCGGAGGGCATGATGGATCAGGATCGGATCAGACCGGGCCGGTAGGATCCCTGTGGTCCGATCCGACAAGTATTCATAAATGAGTGGGAGAAAAATCATGAAAAGAGCGATCTATCCGGGAAGTTTTGACCCGATGACATACGGTCATCTGGACATAATCAAGCGCGCTGCGCGAAATTTTGATGAAGTAATTGTCAGCGTTTTGGATAATAAAGCAAAGAATCCGTTGTTTTCTGTTGAAGAACGTGTTAAAATACTAGAGGAAGCGACAAAAGATATCCCGAATGTGAAGATAGACAGTTTCAGCGGATTGTTGATCGATTATGCCGCAAGAATAGGTGTACCGGTATCCGTGAGGGGTCTCAGAGCGATCACAGACTTTGAATACGAACTGCAGATTGCCCAGACCAACAGCAAGCTGTCGCACGGGAAGCTCGATACGGTATTCTTTACCGCAAGTCTGGAATATTCCTATCTGAGTTCCTCCGGGGTAAAAGAGATCGCATGCTTCGGCGGGGATCTGAGTGAGTGTGTACCTGACTTTGTCGCAAAGTTATTGTATGAGAAATTTGATAAGAAACAGAAATCTGAATCATAAAGGAGAGACCCATGAGCAGCAGAATCGAACAACTGATTGATGAAATCGAAGAGTACATTGAGAGTTGTAAGCCGAAGTTTATGTCCAGCACGGACATTATTGTGAACAAAGAGGAAATCGATGAGCTTCTGCGCGAGCTTCGCATGAAAACCCCTGATGAGATCAAGCGTTATCAGAAGATCATCAGCAATAAAGAGGCGATCCTTCAGGATGCAAAGGACAAAGCGGATGCACTGATCCAGCAGGCTACCGTTCAGACAAATGAATTGATCAGTGAGCATGAGATCATGCGTCAGGCCTATGATCAGGCCAATGAAGTCGTTACTATGGCGACCGCTCAGGCGCAGGAGATTCTGGACAACGCTACAAACGAGGCCAATGCGGTCCGTACCGCTGCCATGCAATATATGGACGACATGTTGGAGCATCTTGAAAAGGTGATCAACGCCACAACCCGTTCCGCGAACAGCAACTATGAGAATCTGATCACATCCATGAATCAGTACAGAGATATCATTGTCTCTAACAGACAGGAGCTTCATCCGGTTCAGGAGGATCTGGAAGCAGTGATCCTTGACGATGATTCTGACGAGGATACTATCTCATAGGTCTATAGAAAATGATTTGATTTGGGATGATCAAAAACCGGTTTTCTTTCCGTGAAAGCCGGTTTTTGCGATTGTAGGAGACGAACTCACATGAAATTATCTGCCAAATATGCGATGATCTGTTTTTGCATGCTCCTCTTTTTCCTGCCGCTCCATGTAACTGCAGCCGGTCGTGTGCAACCGGTCGACGGCATGGTCATGGTTGTGATCGATCCCGGACACGGCGGCAGCAATAAAGGCACAGAAGCCGGTCACACCATCGAAAAACAGATGACCTTGATCACTGCACAGGCCATGTACGATGAGCTGACCAAATTTGATAACATACAGGTCTATATGACCCGCACAAATGACAAAGATCTCGATCTGGCCGGGCGGGCAGAATTTGCCCACAGTGTAGATGCTGATTTTCTCTTCAGCATTCATTACAACGCTTCCGAGTTTCATACCATGTACGGGACAGAAGTTTGGGTTTCCTGCGAAACGCCCTATAATGCATACGGCTATCAGTTTGGCTTCCAGCATTTGAAAGCCTTTCAGGATATGGGGCTCTATGTGCGTGGCGTTAAATGCCGCAGAAGCACAGAGCATGGACACGATTACTATGGGATCATACGCCAGTCCGCCTTATTGGATATTCCCGCCGCCATCATCGAACATTGTTATGTGGATGAGGAAAGAGATGCGGAATATGTGGAAAACGAGGATGATTATCGGGCGTTCGGCATAGCAGACGCTCATTCTGTAGCCCGGTATTTCGGCTTAAAAAGCGAAATCCTCGGCATTGACTACAGCGATGTTCCGGACAGTCTGCCGGCGGCATCAGCAGAGGCTTTGGTGCCTCAGACCATACAGGACCAGACCCCTCCGGACATCTGTGAGATCAGCATTTTGGAATGCGATTACGAAAACGGAGTGATGAGTCTGAGCGTCAGTGCTGTCGATTATGACACTCCCCTCATCTATTATGATTACAGCATAGACGGCGGCAAGACCTGGTCAAGGCTGGAGACCTGGCCGGGCTCCGATACGCTGGAGTGGGAATATGCGGATACCTTTCGCCTGAATCTGACAATTCCGGGCGGCAGACGTCCTTCGGTCAAATTACGCGCTTACAATATTTCCGATCTGTTCACGGAAAGCAACCTGCTCATTGCAGAAAAGAACTTTGCAAGGCGGGAAGGGGATGATTCCGAGCCCACCGCATCCGCTATATACGAAAAGCGCTCTCCGGAAACTCCGGCAACAGAGCCCCTGGAGCACACACATACCTCAGTGGGTACCACCACCTTTGAGCCGGTGGTGTCCGAAGTCATCGAACAGCCTGCCGCGGATAATCTGGTCGTATTTCTCAAACTTTGTCTTGCGATCGTATTCCTTTTGTTTCTGATC
>CADBNO010000135.1 GCA_902796105.1 uncultured Lachnospiraceae bacterium
AAACATTATCTGCTCTGTCATACTGACCAAACACTTGGGAATGACGGGTATCATTCTGGGATCCGTGATAGGAAACAGCCTCGGTATCCTTACCTGCCTCTGGCATTTCTTCCGGAAGAAAAACACGCTGCACTTTGTATGGCACCTGTCCTTTAAGGATTTCCTTCTGACGTCGCGGTACAGCATTGTGGATTCTTCTGTATATATCTGCTGGGGGTTGATGGACTATGTCATGATAGGATTTGTTTCAAAGCATTATGGGGATTCCGGTCTGATCACTCTCGCTGTGGTTGTGAGCCTGATTGAGTTTGGCGTCGTGATGGATGGCGTGGGCATGGCGATGCAGCCGTTGATCGGGACGTATTTCGGAGAGAAGAATCATCAGCTGATCAGGAGAGTCATGAAATCCGGCATCAGGGTTGCCATCCTGGAAGGGGCGGTGGCGACCATGTTTATCTGGATTTTTGCAAAGCAGTTCTGTGCATTGTTCGGGATTACCGGCGGAGTGGCTCTTCCTCCGGCGATAGCGGCTCTTCGGATCGTGTCGCTTGGGTTTGTGTTCTGCAGCACGGTATCGCTCACGACCTCTTACTATATGCTGATCGACCGCATTGGTATGGCGACTTGTATCGCATGCCTGCAGAACGGTTTGCTTTATATGCTTCTGCCGATACTCGGGTCATTGCTCGGGGGCATTAACGGTATGTGGGCAGGCTTTGTTGCCGCTCCGATACTGGCGCTTGGCAGTGCACTGCTCTTTGTTTATCTGCGATTTGGAAAGGAGAATTTCCCGTTCCTGCTTAAGGATATGGAATCGGAAATTGTGGTAATGGATGATGTACTGACGCCGGAAGCTGCGGCAGCGCTTGCCGAACGCGTCGAAAACAAGCTGCTTTCCCGTCAATATCCGAGAGTAACGGCCAACCATGCGGCACTGTTTGTTGAGGAGACAGGTCTGACTATTCTCGAGAGGAATAAGCACGCCAAGAAACAGGTTTTAATTGAGCTATCGCTTTTCTTTGAAGCAGACTCGGTGCTCATTATACAACGTGATTCCGGAGAACTGTTTGATCTTACAGATCCTGATCTGCAGATTCAGGGCTTGAGCGGCTTTATACTCAGTGAGCTTGTAAAAGCACATCAAGAAAAGGCGTATCTCGTGACCACGGGCTATAATCGGAATATGATTCGGTTTTCGCGGGATAAAAAACAATAAAAACGAAATTTGGGGAAAAACAAAAATGAATGTATACGATTTTGATGGTACCATTTTTCCGACGGATTGTTCGATCGGTTTTTGTATCTGGTGTATGAAACGCCATCCCAAGCTGTGGTTTACGTTTTTCCCGAAAGCGATCAGAAATGTGATCCTGCGGAAAATGGGGAAAATGCCTGAGTATCTGATGCAGCGTAAGTTTTTTGGTTATTTGACATTGATCGATGATTTTGAGGAACAGATCGAACGATATTGGGATAAAAACGAGAAAAAGATAGCCTCGTGGTATCTGGCGCAAAAGAAGCCTGACGACCTGATCATCAGTGCGTCACCGTCATGCATCATCGGACCGATAGCAAAGCGGCTTGGTGTGAATTATATGGCTACGGAATTTGACCGTGAGTATGGTGTGTTTCTTGATAACATGATGTATGCAAAAGAAAAGGCGAAGTATATCATCGACCATGGATTCCCTCTGATCGAAAATTTCTACTCCGATTCCCTTGCGGATACACCTCTTGCCCTGTGCGCCGAAAAAGCGCATCTGGTAACCAATAAGGCCAGTACCGTGATCGACTGGCCGGACCTTGACGAAGAAACTATGAGCAAGGTTAAGAAGAAAGTTGATACGGGATGGAAGATCCATCTGAAAGAGGAAGAATAAGTGTATATCATTATTTATGATTTCGGAACCAGCAGCGTAAAAACCTGTCTGTTTCGGATTGATTCGGAAATACGGCTGGTGGCAAGCGCTACCGCCGGTTATAACCTATATATTTCCAGCGATGGAGGTGCAGAACAGGATACGGAAGAATGGTGGGCGGCACTGTGTTCGACCACACGTGATCTGTTTGTAAAGTCGGAGGTTAAGCCTGACGAGATAGAAGGAATGGCGTTTTGCTCACAGATGCAGGGATCGGTTTTGGTGGATGAGAACGGAAACGCTCTGAGACGGCCAATGAATTATCTGGATCAGAGGGGTGTCAGAGAGTATAAGGAATGCATGGGAACGGGACTCATCAAGGTTTCCGGCTGCAGTCTTTATAAACTTGCAAGAAATCTGCTCGTTAATTATGCGGGGTCAACCAGCACCAAGGATCCCGTCTGGAAGTACAAGTGGGTGGAAAACAATGAGCCTGAAGTGTTCCAAAAAGTTTATAAATGGCTGGATATCGGCGATTATCTTGTGTCACGCTGTACGGGCAGAGTGGTAAGAACTGCTGATTCTGCATTTGCGACTTTTCTTTATGATACGCGAAAAGGCAAAGAGGGCTGGAACAAGGGTCTGTTGAAGATGTATAAAGTCAACCCTGCCCATATGCCGGATATCATTGATTGTACAGATCTGGTTGGTGGCCTGACGGAGAAGGCAGCTGAGGATCTGGGGCTGGTAAAGGGCATCCCTGTTTTCGGAGGGGGCGGCGACACAACATTTGTCAATATTGGTGCCGGATGCACGAGACCGGGTGATACGCATATATATATCGGAACATCAGGATGGGTATCAACGTATCTGGATCATCAGACGGTTGACATCAATGCGATGATAACCGGAGTTCTGTCAGCCAGGCACGGATATTTCAATTATTATGCGGAACTGGAAACGGCAGGGAAGTGTTTTGAGTGGGTCATGGATCATCTTGCTTTGGATGAGATTGGCGTGTATCTGGAGAAAAGCGTAATTACGGATATCGAGAGTAAATACCTGAGCCTTTATGACTATCTTTCCGAAGAGGTCAGTAAAGTCCCTCCGGGAGCAAACGGGGTGATCTTCACGCCGTGGCTCCATGGCAATCGTTGTCCGTTTGAAGACTCCAAGGCGGGCGGGATGTTTTTTAACATCAGGATCGAGAACGGTAAGAGAGATATGATCCGTGCAGTCCTTGAGGGGATTTGCTATCACCTGCGATGGCTGTTGGAATGCGAAATGAGGAAAGTGAAAACGTCTGAAACCATTCGGTTTGTCGGCGGCGGTGCACTGTCTCCGGTCACCTGCCAGATTTTGGCAGACATCACCGGGCGGACCATAGAAACGGTCAGTAATACACAGGAAGTGGGAGCGATCGGAACGGCTCTCGTTGTAGCGGCAGGGATCAAAGGCGTGGATGTGCTTGAACTATCCCTACAGCTTGTAAAGCCTGAGCGTGTTTATATTCCGGATCCGGCGAACAAAGAAAAATACGAAAGAAATTATAAGGTATTTAAAAAGCTTTACAAGGCGAACGCAAGGTGTTTTAATGAATTAAACGGCTGAGATGCTATCACGATTTTCGGCGATCCAACAACCACAGAAGGGAGAAAAAGCATGAACACAACGACAGACAACGGTACCTTTACCATTTTTCTGGAGGGCAGGATTGATACGAATAAAGCTGCGCAGATTGAGAAAGAAATTTTTGAGGCAGTGGAGAGTACAGGCTCCGGCGCAGAAAATATCGCAATAGATGCGAAAGAACTGGAGTACATTTCCAGCGCGGGACTCAGGGTGTTGATGAAGCTGCGCAAAAGTACCGGTAAGCCGATGCAGATCCTGCATGTTTCCAGAGAGTTGTATGATATTTTTGAGACTACCGGATTTACGGAGCTTTTTGAGGTGAAAAAGGCATTGAGGAAGATTTCGGTTGCCGGGTGCGAGGTGCTTGGCAGTGGCGGACATGGAAAAGTGTACCGGCTGGATGAGGAAACGATCATAAAGATCTATCATGACAACAGCCCGCTTTCCCTGATCGAAAAAGAGAGAGAGTATGCGAAAAATGCGTTCGTCAACGGTGTGCCGTCGGCGATCGCGTACGATATTGTGGAATGCGAAGAGGGATATGGTCTGGTGTTTGAGATGGCAGGCGCCACCACGTTGAGTAAGCTGCTTATGGAGCATCCGGAGAAGCTTCCGGAATATGCGGTGAAATTCGGTATGCTGCTCAAGAATCTGAATGATACAGAGGCAGATCCCAGGCTGTACGGAGATATCCGGGAGATTTATATCGAGAGAGCGAAGAACGCGGAGGAATACTTTACGGAGGAGGAGAATGCGCAGATCATGAAGATGCTTCGGGCGATCCCGGACGGCAACAGCATGATCCACGGCGATTATCATCCCAACAATGTCATGGTACAGGCAGACGGAGAGCTTGTGTTGATCGACATGGCTGATATCAGCCGCGGAAACGCATTGTTTGATATCGGGGGAACCTTTCTCACAATGTATATCAGCGGATCCCGCGATCCGGGGATCACACAGCGGACGATCGGGTTGGAGTATGAAATGTCCAAAAAGGTATGGGGGATCGTGCTCTCGACCTATTACGGAACAACGGATGAAAAGAGACTTGAACTCATCAGCCACAGATGCAGTGCATTCGCCCTTCTGCGTATGGCGACTACACTGGGATTCCAATCGGAGAGGACCAAGGCACATGCAGCACCTATGGTGGCTATGCTGCGGCAGAATCTTTTCCCGAATACGGATCAGTTCTGCGCGCTGTTCTCCATGCAGGTCTGAATAGCATAGCATGACCAGATGTAAAGTGACAAAGGGTTATATTATGGAGATCAGAACAGCCACAGAGGAGCATCTGAAAGAGTATGTCCATATCGGCAGCAGAGCTTTTGCAGAGGAGCCGTGGAACCAGGAGTGGGATGAGACGCTTTTGACGAAACGGTATCGGGATCTGCTTCGGGATCCGCAGGGTGTGAATTATGAGGCACTCGACGGAAATACGGTGATCGGGGCGTTGTTTGGTTCCTGCATACAGTGCGAGAACGGGATCCTGTACCTGGTTCATGATGTGTTTGTGGATCCGCTGTATCAGGGGCGGGGGAAAGGATCGGAACTGTTCCGGCTGGCGGAGAGGGATCTCTATGCGCGGGGAGTCGCTACGATCCAGCTGGACACGAAGAGGTCGGAGAAGACGGTTTCGTTTTATGAGAAGAATGGCTTTCGGGAGAGCAGATCGATCGCACTTATGATGAAGGACATAGAGTTTGACGTGATCGTCGGACAGATCAGGGAGCAACTGACAGGGCAGTATGCGCAGGATATGGCTTTTCTCGATGAGGCAAAGGCGAAGTATGCGGATCTGGAGTACGGAACGGAGATCGGGTATGAGGTCGAGAGGATCCGGTGCGAGGCGTATCCGGAGGAGCAGGCTAAGGCAGAGGAAGAGGAAACGCGCAGGAAGGCGGAGGCCAGTCAGGTATTGGCGGATGCCGGAGACGATATAGAACGGGGAAATTATGAGGCTGCGGCGGCAAGATGTCTGGAAGCGATCGCGAAGTATGAGCCGTTATTTTACCGGAACGGATTCTTGGAATATTTCAGCTTTCACAGTATGTTTGAGGCAATGAAGTATGCGTTTGCGGAGGAGGATGAAGCGGAGTTTGAGCAGGCGTATATTCCCTTTGACAGGTTGTTTGCCTGCGCAGGAGATGCATACTCGCAGATGGGGCGTTATGAAGAGGCTGCGGAGATGTTTGACAGGTCGTTAGCGTGGAATCCTGTGTCCTGCGAGGTGATCTTCGCGTATGCGGCGGCGCTGTGTAAGCTGCAGGACTGGGATGGTGTCTGTATGATGGCAAAGCTGGCATTGCGCTTTGCGGATCGCAGGCAGGATATCGGGGAGGCGTATGGGGTTCTGGCATATGGGTATCGCATGATGCGGGATTGGCAGGCTGCGGTTGCGTGTTGTATGCTGAGCCGCGCGTATCAGGGGGCGCAGGCAGCGGAGACAGAGCTGGAGCTTATCCGGACCGAGTCCGGAAAGGATTTTGCGCAGTGGAACGAGGCGGATATGCTGGGAGCCGCTGTGCGCAGGCAGATTCCGCTTGGCCCGAACGAGGCTGTGCTGGAGGCGATGTCGGAGATGGCGGATATCCTGAAAGAAGAGGGAAATACAGAGGAAACGCAGCAGTATGCTGCGATGTTGTATGAGCTGACAGGGGATGGAGAATAGCTTTTCATTTTCCTCTGACAGTTTTCTAGCAGGCGCTTACCACGCCATTGTCTCCGTCTACTTTAATGGTGTCTCCGTCTTTGAATTTTGAAGTGGCAAAACCTACGCCAAGTACTGCCGGAATACCGAATTCTCTGGCGACGATGGCCGCGTGACTTAAGGAGGAGCCGGTATCGGCAACGACTGCAGAAGCCAGCGCAAAGAGTGGCGTCCATTCCGGATCGGTGAGTTCACAGACCAGAATGTCGCCTTTTTTCATCTTGTAAAATTCTGCCGGGCTGTGTATGATGCATACGGTTCCTACGGCGATGCCGCGGCTTCCGCTGATGCCCTTTAAGATTTCGCTGTTTGTATCAAACACCAACAGCTTTGAGGCGTCCCATACCTTTTGAGAGAGGGGATGCCTGTTATCCCGACGTTTTATCTTTTCCAGATCGGAGTCGCTTAAATTACCGCGCGCGCAGGCTGCAAGCAGTTCAGGATAAAACAGGTTGGCTATGCCTTGTGCATAGTTGGTGTCACCGAGGAAGAGCTGATTTAATCTTGACAGGCATTTCCTGATATAGTAGAAGAGTGTCTCCCACAGATACTGGCTTTCCTCGCGCACGATGTGAAAGAAGCGGAAATGTTCGATGTCTTCTTTCAGGGCGGGGTATTTTCTGCCGTAGAGGACCGACAGTTTTTGCAGGAGTTCCTCGTATTCCCTGACCGGATCGGTGCCGGAAGTGTCAGAAGTGTGAGCATTCTCCTGTGTGTTTGCCGAAAGCAGAGGGCGGAGAATATTCAATAACCGGTCAGGATCTTCGTGCAGGGTTCTGGCATCGATGCAGTAGCAGTTGAAATCCGACTTGAAACCGTTCCGTGCAAGAAAGGCCTGAAAGTATGTTTTACAGGCCGGAAACTCCCGGATAAGATCCAAATAGCGCATGCCGGAGAGGATCGCACTGCATACAGCGGTATCCTTTTCGAGCTCGGTAGCCAGTGCAGCGACCTCTCTGGTGATCACAGCGGTTTTGTTATCCAATCCTCTGTAGAGATCGTAGTTGGTGTATTTCGCATCGATACGCTGGACGGCTTTGGTAAGCTTCCCGCCCAAAGCAGAAGGGAAGAGGGCGTACAGGAAACGGTCGTAGCAAAGCGAGCCAAGCAGTGCATAGGCGTCAGAGAGAAAATCACCGCAGTCCTTCACTGACATCTGATCATACGAAAGCTTTTGCAGCTCCCCGATCTGTTTCGTATAGCGAGGCATAAAGGACTGACATTGTGCTGCGCAGTATTTATAATCCTTGAGCCTTTTGATCAAGCCGGGAAGTCTGACGATATTTTTGGTAATGCCCTTATGAGGATCAGGGAGTGTCATGATGCCGTCATCATCCATTTGAGGATCGCTGGTGATCGAGATCCCCACCTCATGGAAAATCTTGGCTTTTTGTGTATTGATCTGTATCATCAGATCGTAGTCCAGCGGTCTGTACGCATAGGGCATTTTTTCCAGTTGAAAAGCCATATTTTCCTTCAGAGGACCGCTGATACGACAGCCTTTTAAGTATTCTGCGATAAGGGCAGCCTCCTCGGGATCCTCCGTCTTGTTGCCCAGTGTTGTGATGGCTCTGGCCTGCAGAATGTAGGTCTTGCCCTGACGGATCGCCCATTCGATGTCCATGGGACGACCATAGTGTGCTTCGATCCGGCGTCCTTCCAGACACAGGTCTTTTATTTCGTCATCTGTCAGACAGCGGATATTCTGTGCTGTCTCATCCACCGCTATTTCACAAGTGTTTTTGTCATCATATACAATCTGCGTTTTCTTGCTGCCGATCTTGTATTCTGTGATAAGGCCGTCTTTGTCGCACAGAATAGAATCCGCGGTAACTCTGCCGCTTACTACGCTTTCCCCCAGACCGTAGCTGGCGTTTATCTGCATTTGCGAGGGATCCTGTGTGACGGGGTTGACGGTAAAAAGAACGCCTGCCTTCTCGGACTCCACCATCTCCTGGATCACAACGGCAAGCGCCACACTCGACTGGCCGTAGCCCTGGTTCAGACGATAGCAGACAGCGCGATCCCCCCAGAGTGAGGCATAGCACTTGCGGATATGCGAGAGCACTTCTTCTATGCCGCAGACGTTCAGGTAGGTTTCCTGCTGACCGGCAAAGCTGGCATCAGGGAGATCCTCGGCGGTGGCAGAGGATCGCACCGCAACGCGGGACTGAGATGTG
>CADBNO010000136.1 GCA_902796105.1 uncultured Lachnospiraceae bacterium
AGCGCAGACGATCGACCGTATTATTGATGAATGTCCGGTGGACGTAAGAGATCAGGTGCGTGGTCAGGTGGCGAATCTGATCCAGGGAATCATTGCCCAGACACTTGTGCCCAGATCTGATGAGAAGGGCGGCAGAACGGCAGCAATGGAGATCCTGGTGGGTAATGATGCGGTGAAGAATATGATCCGTAACAATAAGATTGCGCAGCTGCCTGCGGTAATGCAGACTTCAGCTGCACAGGGTATGTGTACATTGAATGATTATCTGACGAAGCTTTGTAAAAACAGTATTATTTCCTATGATACGCTTTTGCAGTATTCGGCGGACAGTGTTGAACTGACAGAAGGTTGATGGAGTAAAAGCGAGAGAGCAAATCATAAAGACTCCTGTGGGTGCTAGTAATCTGCAGGAGTCTTGACTATTTTATCCGGTTTCATTTGAGAGGAGTCAGAAGTGGCAAAAAAGTTTTATGCGGTGAAGACGGGAAAAGTTCCCGGTATTTTTGAAGACTGGGCATCTTGCAAGGCTTCTGTGGACGGATTTCCGAATGCGGAGTACAAGGGATTTGCCACTCTGGTGGAGGCCGAGGCGTATCTTGGCATAAAAGAGGCAGACCCTGTAGCGTCAGAGTCCGGCACAGTGGCAAAAAAAGAAATGCCGCCTTATGAAACGATTCCGGGCCGGCTTTTGGTGTATGTGGATGGCAGTTATCATGACGGATTGAAGAAATATGCATTTGGCTGTGTTTTTCTGCTCCCCGGACAGGAAATCCGTATCGCGTACGGAAACGGCGATAATCCCCAGTCGTTACAGCATCGCAATGTGACGGGAGAGATGCTGGGTGCCATGTATGCGGTGAAGACTGCCATGAAGAATGGATACCGGGAAATTGAGTTATGCTATGACTATGAGGGAATTGAAAAATGGGTCACCGGAGCATGGCGGAGCAAGACCGAGCTGACGCAGAAATATGCGCAATCCATGCGGGAGTGGGGCAAAAGCATTCAGATCTGTTTTACAAAGGTTGAGGCTCACAGTAATGTGGCTTATAATGAGCTTGCCGATCAAACAGCGAAACGGGGACTAACGGAAGGTAACGGCATCCCGAAGATACAGGAGATCAAGGAACTGGAATTGTATGCGGGTTGACAGGAAAACAAAAACAGATGAGAGAAGACAATACAACGGTACGCTTAAATAAATATCTGGCGCAGTGCGGCATCTGTTCGAGGCGGGATGCAGATAAGCTGATCGCCGAAGGGAAAGTGTTTGTGAACGGCGAACCTGCAAAGATGGGACAGCTGGTATCGGAAGCAGATTCCGTGCGGGTCGGGAAAAAAACAGTGGAGGCCGCCGGGGGCAAAACGGGTCTGGCAAAGCCACAGAAAAAGGTGGTACTTGCCTGCTATAAACCGGTTGGTGTTACCTGTACGGAGCGGGACGTACATGCAGAGCGGACGATCACCGACCTGGTGCATTATCCGGTGCGTGTGACCTATGCGGGGCGTCTGGATAAAGATTCGGAGGGGCTTTTGCTGCTGACCAATGACGGACAGCTCATTGATGCCATGATGCGGGGAGCAAACCGTCACGAAAAAGAATATGTGGTAAAAGTGAACCGTGAGGTGACGGATTCCTTTATCCTGCGTATGGCGGAAGGAATGTTTCTCAAGAAATTAAAGACGCAGACCAGGCCTTGTACAGCAGAAAAAATCGGAAAATATACATTCCGCGTTATCCTGACGCAGGGACTGAACCGCCAGATCAGAAGAATGTGCAAGACTCTGGGATATGAGGTGACGCAGTTAAAGCGCATCAGAGTGATGAATATAGAGTTGGGTGATATGAAGCCTGGGACATACCGTGAGCTGAATGCGCAGGAGTACGCTGAACTATATGAACGGGCAGGCATGAACGAGAGGATTTAAGACATGCGGGCAGAAGGAGAGAATGATGGAGCAGGACAGACAGAATATAGAGGCGACCGAAGAAAACCGTACAAAAGAATCAGAGCGGATCAAATATCTTGTGGAGCTCTTAAACCGGGCTTCCAAAGCATATTATGCAGAAAACCGCGAGATCATGAGCAATTATGAATATGATGCGCTCTATGATGAATTGGTGGAATTGGAGACCCGAACCGGTATTGTGCTGGCTGGCAGTCCTACAGTGAATGTGGGGTATGAGGCGGTGGATGAACTGCCGAAAGAGCGCCATGAGTCCCCGATGCTTTCTCTGGGCAAGACCAAGGACAGAGAGGAATTGAAGGAATGGCTGCAGGGACATCCGGCAATCTTGAGCTGGAAACTGGACGGACTCACCATCGTACTGACCTATCGGGATGGCAAGCTGTTTAAGGCGGTTACCCGGGGAAACGGCGAGGTGGGTGAGGTGATCACTAACAATGCGCGCACCTTTAAGAATATTCCGCTGCAGATCTCCTATACAGGAGAGTTGGTACTTCGCGGAGAAGCAGTGATCAGTTATTCTGACTTTGAGCGGATCAATCAGGAGATAACGGACGAAGCGGATAAATACAAGAATCCGCGAAATCTGTGCAGCGGATCGGTGAGACAGTTGAACAACGAGATAACCGCTAAGCGCAATGTGCAGTTTTTTGCCTTTAATCTGGTGCAGGCGGATGGAGTCGATTTCGGAAATTCCCGCATGGAGCAGTTTGCTTTCTTAAAAGAGCAGGGCTTTCAGGTCGTGGAACATTATCTGGTAACACCGGACACGATCCTGGACCGGATTTCTTTTTTTGAGGAGAAGATCAAAACATACGACATCCCGTCAGACGGGCTTGTGCTCCTATACGAAGATATCGCCTATGGACGGTCTCTGGGACGGACGGCGAAGTTTCCCAGAGATTCGATCGCATTCAAATGGGCAGACGAGATACGGGAAACGACATTGCTGGAGATGGAATGGAGTGCAAGCCGCACCGGGCTGATCAATCCGGTAGCTATCTTTGAACCGGTGGAGCTGGAGGGAACGACGGTGAGCCGGGCCTCCGTACACAATGTGAGTATTGTGCGCAGCCTGAAACTGGGTATCGGGGATAAGATCACGGTGTATAAGGCGAACATGATCATTCCGCAGATTGCAGAAAATCTGACACAGAGTGATACGTTGGAGATTCCTGCGGTGTGTCCGGTCTGCGGGCAGCCGACACGTATTCAGCAGATGAATGATGTGCAGTCTCTGTATTGTACAAATGAACAGTGCGCAGCAAAGCATATCAAGGCGTTCACACTTTTTGTTAGCCGGGATGCCATGAATATCGACGGGCTGTCGGAGATGACACTGGAAAAGTTTATTGACAGGGGATTTATCCGGGAATTTGCCGATCTGTTTCATCTGGATCGCTATAAAGAGGAGATCATACAGATGGAGGGATTCGGGGAGAAATCCTATCAGAATCTGCAGGAGAGCATAGCCGCGGCTAGAGAGACCACTTTGCCAAGAGTGCTTTATGCGCTGGGGATCAGCGGCATCGGGGTGGCGAATGCAAAGTTGCTGTGCAGACATTTTGACTATGATCTGGAAAAGATCAGAGCGGCTTCTGAGGAGACGTTTAGTGAGATCGAGGGAGTCGGCGAGGTGCTTGCAGGTGCGATCTATGCGTATATGCATGATGCAGAGAATCAGCGCAGATTAAATGCACTTCTGGCAGAAGTTACACTGGAGGTGCCACAGGTCAATGCAACCGCCCAGACATTGGCGGGATTGAGTTTTGTGATCACGGGCAGCCTGGATCACTATGAGAATCGGGACGCATTAAAGGCGGTAATTGAAGAGCGGGGCGGGAAGGTGACCGGAAGCGTGACCGGCAAAAC
>CADBNO010000137.1 GCA_902796105.1 uncultured Lachnospiraceae bacterium
AAATTACGGCTCGTTTACGGCGGTAAACCACCTCTCCCTGCATATACCGGAGGGGGATCTGTTTGGATTTGTAGGTCCTAACGGTGCCGGGAAAACGACCACGATCCGGATCGTGTGCGGGCTGCTTAAAGCCAGCGGCGGAAATGTGAAGATCGGGGACTGTGCGGCAGCGGTGGGCAGTAACGAGATGAAACGCATGATCGGTTATGTGCCGGACTTTTTCGGGGTGTATGATAACCTGAAAGTAAAAGAGTATATGGACATGTACGGATCCATGTACGGAATGGATTCGCGGGATATTGCGAAGCTGACGGATGATCTGCTGGAACTGGTGAACCTGACTGATAAAAAGGAAGTATATGTGGACACGCTCTCAAGAGGTATGAAACAGAGGTTATGCGTAGCGAGGGCCCTGCTGCATAACCCCAAGCTGCTGATCCTGGATGAACCCAGTTCCGGTCTGGATCCGAGAGCCCGTGTGGAGATGAAGGAACTGTTGAAAAATCTGCATTCCATGGGAAAGACCATCGTGATCAGTTCCCACATCCTGTCTGAACTCTCTGAGATGTGCAACAGCATCGGCATTATGAACAGAGGGCAGCTGATGACAGCGGGAAGGATAGAGGATGTGATGCAGCATTTCAGCGGCGGACGAAAGCTGCATATCCGCGTCATATCCGAGATGGAGCCGGCAGTGCGTCTGATGCAGGAGCAGGCTCAGGCGGTAGTGGAATCTGTCAGGGAGAATGAGATCATTGTCTCCTACCAGGGAACCGATGAACAGACCGGTGCACTGCTACGGAACCTGCTGCAGAATCAGGTAGTGGTGACGGATTTTTACCGGGAATCGGGGACATTGGAATCTCTGTTTATGCAGTTGACAGGAGGGGGAGCGCAATGAAAGTCAGATTGAATCCGATCGTGAAAAAAGATCTTCAGGTATCGGTGCGCAGCATGCGCATCAGCTGGGGCCTATTCGGCTATGAACTGGTGTTGGCGTTAGCGTTTTTGCTGGCACTGAGCATTATCCAGGCGGAGTCCAGAAGTTATTACAGCAACAATATATACAGTTATCTGGTGTATCTGTTCCCTGTGGTGGCAGTTGTGCAGCTGGGGATCGTGGCGCTGATCGTACCCATCATCACGGCATCCTCCATCTCGGGGGAAAAGGAGCGGCAGACCTTTGACATCATGCTGACCACCTGTATGTCGCCGTTTTCCATCGTGTTCGGCAAGGTGTGTTCCGCGGTAATCCGGATTTTGTTCTTTGTGGCGGCAAGTCTGCCGATCATGGCGTTAGCTTTTGTGGTGGGTGGTTTGAGCTGGATGGATCTGGTCACTTTTATTCTGGCGATCCTGATGTTGGCCTTCTTCACCGGCAGCATCGGCATATTCTGTTCGTCAGTATGCAGAAAGGCGATTTCGGCGGTTATCCTGTCCTTTGTGCTTTACGGTGTGATCTTTGGCGGGACCTTTATCCCAAGCCTGATCCACCTGCTGATCGGTTACAGCAATGTCGGGGTGGAGCATATGGGGGAATCGGTGTTGTTCTGGCTGTTTAATCCCATCATCTTTTTCGAGGAGTATTTTGCTCAGGTCATGATGGGAGAGAGTTTACTGAATGACGCAGACTTTGATCTGACTGAAGCGGGTCCAGTGACGATACTGCTTACCCAGGGAAAAATATGGCTGTTTGTATCCGCGGCATGTATCATTCTGCTGTCTTTGGCGTTCATGGCGGCAGCGGCGTGGAAGGTGAATCCGCTGCATTCTTCCGGCGGGAAGAAACCGACGAAGCAAAAAAAACAGGCGGAATAAAGCCGGTCGAATAAAGCCGGGGAAAGTGTGCCGGACGGATCAAAGTCCGGGGAATAATGTGGAAGTAAAGGAAGGTTGCGGGGGATGCTAAGGATCATAGGAATGATGTATGTGACGTTGGCACCGACGGTTTTGGCCGGAATTTTTAATATGGTGTGGTGTAAGCTTCCGGTGATGAAATTTGCGAAGGTACCCATTGACGGAGGCAAAAATTTTACGGACGGCAGAAGGATTTTCGGAGACAGTAAAACCTGGAAAGGATTATTCGGTTATGTCATACTGAATCTGCTGTTTGCACTTCTCTGGGGGGAAATCTGCCGGGGCGGCGGACTGGAGAGTATGAATTTTTTTTATCTGGATCATGAGAACCGGTTGGGTTACAATGTGCTGGTGGGAGTTCTGCTGGGCCTGGGATATTCCCTGTTTGAACTGCCCAACAGTTTTCTGAAGCGGCGGCTGGATATCTCCCAGAGCAAGGAGATCACCGGAGCGAAAAAGATATTTTTTGTGTTTCTGGATCAGGCGGATTCGGTATTTGGCGTGGCTTTGGTGGTATGGATGTTCTATGATCTGGGGATCGGGAATTATCTGCTCTATGTGTTATTGGGGGCAGGAACGCACATTTTGTTGAATATGCTGCTGTATTTTATGAAGCTGCGGAAAAATATGTTTTAGACAGGAAAAGCAGAGGTGACAAAACGTGATCGTAAGATTGGATAAGGATGAGACAAGAGAAGAAAAACTGGGCAACAAGGGAAAGTTTCTGCTGCAGATGAAAAAGAACGGATTCGAAGTGCCTGGCGGATTTATTCTGGATAGCGATGTCTACATGGAGACGATCCGGGCGAACGGCTTGGAGGAGCGGATCGACCAGGCGTTGAAGCACTTGACAAGATACACGGTGACGCAGGTGTCGAAGGAGATCCGGGAGCTGTTCGCGCAGGCGGCGTTGCCGGCGGCTATCGCAGAGCAGGTGGGCAGAATGGCGAAGGATGGTCAGCTGTATGCGGTGCGGTCCAGCGGGACAAAGGAGGATCTGAATCAGTATTCCTTCGCTGGGCAGTACGAGACTTTTTTAAATGTCAGGAAAGAAGAGCTGTGTGAAAAGATCATGGGCTGTTATCAGTCTCTGTTTGGAGAGGTGGTCTTGCATTATCTGGCAGATCATCCGGAACTGCTTGGCGAAATGGCTGTCAGCGGAGAAAGCCGGCCGGCAAATGCAGAGGCAGCGGGTGGTGATGAGGAGAACGGATTCCGGATGTCGGTGGTGGTACAGGAGATGGTGCCCGCAGAGTACAGCGGGATCTGTTTTACCGTGAACCCGGTCACCGGTGCGGATAAAGAGATGCTGATGGAAGTATCAGAAGGGCTGGGCGAGAATATCGTCAGCGGCAAAACCAGACCGGAGCAGTATTTTTATGATTGGTATGAGCAGGAGGAGTGCAGACGGCAGAAAGGGAACCGGTTCTGGACCACGGAGGAAGTAAAGCAATATGGAGAAGTCTTTGCAGCAATCCAGGAGTTTTTCGGATATCCCTGCGATATTGAATTTGCGGTGCAGGGCGGGAAACTCTATGTGCTGCAGGCGAGGCGGATCACAAGGCTCCGGTATAACGGCATCGAAGACATGTGGAGCACGGCGGATTTTAAGGATGGAGGCGTCTCTGCAACGGTCTGCACGCCGTATATGTGGAGTCTTTACGAGTATATCTGGGAGTATTCCCTGCGGAGATTTATCGTGGGCTCGGATATCCTGAAGGATGAGGACCTGCCCCGGAAGTTAGGCAATATGTTTTACGGACGACCGTACTGGAATATGAGCGCGGTGAAGAAGGCTATGAGCCAGATCATCGGTTATAAGGAGCGTGAGTTCGACAATGAGTACGGGATCATCGGCAATTACGAGGGTGACGGGGAGACGACAAAGGTTTCTCCGCAAACGTTGACCCATATGCTGAAAATTGTGGTGCAGCAGACACGTATCCTGAATCACAGGCGAAAGAACGCGGAAAAGTTCAAGAGTGAATTGCTGGAGCATTATGAAACCTACAAGACCCGCTACGACAGACAGGAGATCGGGGACATCCGCAAAGACTTTTATCATTTGACAAAGAAAGTATATCTGCGCAGTGAGACCACTTATTTCTGGCAGATTTTCATCAATACCATCCATCAGTCGCTGTACAAGGACAGTCTGTTGAAATACATATCCGAGAGCGACTATCTGTCGCTGTTAGGCGGGATTGATAATATATCACATCTGCTTCCCTTTTATGAGATGTGGGATCTGAGCAGGAAGATCCGCAGTGAGGAAGAGGTGTACCGGTTCTGGAAAGAGACGGAACCGGGCAAAATTGCAGGGGGATTAGAAGATTCCGATCAGATTTACCGGATCGGGGAGGCGAAGCAGATCCTCGAACGCTATGGTTATCATTCGGATAAAGAGCTGGATATCACCTATCCCTGTTACTATGAGGAACCGGAGGTTGTGATCGGAATGATCCGGGATATGGTGCTTTTGGAGGATTCCTACTCCCCGGTGGAGGACAAGGAAAAATGCGCCGGCATGTATGAAGAGGTTCTTGCGCATATTGAAGAAAAGGTTTCTCCCGGAAACTTCAAGCGTATCCGCAAAAAGGTGGCAAATATGCGGAACATGCTCTGGTGGCGGGAAGAGTTCAGAGATGTTTCCACGCGATTTTACTACCTGCTGCGTGTGTATACGATAGAGTACGCCAAGAGTCTGCAGGAAAAGGGTGTGCTGGAGAACTGGGAAGATGTCTGGTTCTTAAAGGTGGGAAATCTGTGGGATCACATCGAGCACAGGACAACAGCCAGAGAGCTGCAGGAGACGATCCGAAAGAATAAAAAATATTATCGGGCGTACCGGAATTATATGAGTGAAAATGAGATCGGGACGGTATTTTCACAGATGGCGGAAAGTGTGGCGAAGGAAGATACGGCAGGAGTACAGGGAACGAAAGGCGTCCACGCAGCGGGAAGCAATTCTGGCGCAGACAAAGGGATACAAGGTCTGGGAGCCAACAACGGCAAGGTGACAGGTGTGGCGAGAGTGATCCGGGATTTTTCCGAGATTGACAGACTGAAAGAGGGAGATATTCTGGTGACCCGGTTTACGGATACTGGTTGGACACCGAAGTTTGCAATCCTGTCCGGTATTGTCACGGAGTATGGAGGGATTTTGTGTCATGCAGCAATCGTGTCGCGAGAGTATGGAATCCCTGCCATTGTATGCTGTAAGGATGCCATGAAGAAGATCAGAGACGGTCAGATCATCACGGTGGACGGAACGACGGGAACGGTGACGATCGGGGCGGAGTGAGACGGAATCGAGTCCCAGATGCGGGAAGCGATGCCGGAGTGAGACGGAAGAGTGGCCGGTGTGAGGCCGTGTGAGGCCGAAATGAACCGGAACCGAGGCCGGAACGGAACAAGTCGGAAATGAGACAGAAGAAAAGGGTAAGTGAAATATGATCCTTGGAATGTGGAATAAATCGGTGGTCCTGACCTATGTGGGGATGGCGTTTTCTGTGCTTGGCATGTGCCTGGCTATTTCAGGCGGGAAGGTCAGTTATGCGTATGCCTGCCTGATCGTGGCGGGGGTATGTGATCTGTTTGACGGCGCTGTGGCGCGGAAAGTGA
>CADBNO010000138.1 GCA_902796105.1 uncultured Lachnospiraceae bacterium
CGGCTGCAGGATCATCTCCCGGAACTCTCTTACGACCGGTTCGCTCTGCATCAGGATCTGCTGCATCAATCTTCCGCCCATTCCTGCACAGACTAATGTATCCGCCTCCCCGGGCCAATACTCCATCAGCCCGTCAGAAAGTCTTGTTTCTATGTAATCTTCCAATCCGTAACTGCTTATATGTTCTCTTGCTGCAGCTAACGGCCCCTGACGCACATCTGAAGCGATCACTTTGGGACTGATCCCGGACTGGATCAGATAGATAGACAAAAATCCATGATCACATCCCACATCCGCCACAACATTCCCCGTCGTAACCAATCCGGCCAGCATCATCAACCGTTTCGAAATCTGCACCTGTCGTTCCCCTGCCATATTTCACACTCCGCAATTAAGTTAATCTAAATAGTCCTTCAACTTACGACTGCGGCTGGGATGGCGCAGCTTTCTGAGTGCTTTCGCCTCAATCTGACGAATCCGCTCACGCGTGACATTAAATTCCTTCCCAACTTCCTCCAACGTGCGGGCACGGCCATCATCCAAGCCAAAACGAAGCCGCAGAACCTTCTGCTCTCTCTCCGTCAATGTCTCCAGCACATCTTTTAATTGTTCCTTCAGCAAAGTGAATGCTGCTGCATCTGCGGGCACCGGCACATTATCATCCTGAATAAAATCTCCCAGATGGCTGTCTTCCTCTTCTCCAATAGGTGTTTCCAGGGAAACCGGTTCCTGACTGATCTTCAAAATTTCACGCACCCTCTCCACAGGCATATTCATCTCGTCGGCAATCTCCTCCGGAGACGGCTCTCTGCCTAACTCCTGCAAAAGCTGTCTGCTTACACGGATCAGCTTATTGATCGTCTCCACCATATGAACCGGAATACGGATCGTTCTGGCCTGATCTGCAATGGCACGCGTGATTGCCTGACGGATCCACCATGTTGCATACGTGGAAAACTTATACCCTTTTCTGTAATCAAATTTTTCAACTGCCTTGATCAAGCCCAGGTTTCCTTCCTGGATCAGATCCAAAAACAGCATACCGCGCCCCACATACCGCTTTGCGATGCTGACTACCAGACGCAGATTGGCCTCGGCAAGGCGTTTTTTGGCCTCCTGATCTCCTAACTCCATGCGTTTTGCCAGTTCAATCTCTTCTTCCGCTGAAAGGAGGGGAACCTTACCGATTTCTTTCAAATACATACGAACCGGATCCTCAATGCTCACACCGTCCGGAACAGACAGATCTATATTCTCAACATCTACATCATCTTCATCGGAAAGAAGGATCTCACTGTCATCAATATCGTCATCATCTGACATACGCAGCACATCTACATTGTTCTGCTCCAGTTGCTCCAGGATCCTCTCAAATTGCTCCTCCTCCAGCGGCATATCGCTGAAGAAGTCATTGATTTCCTGATACTCCAGCACATTCTTTTTCTTCTTTGCCGCCGCAAGAAGTTCTTTCATTTTTTCCTCAAATTTTGCCTGTACATTTTCGTCCATTTTATATTGTTCCTCCCTGGAAATCTGTTCCTTTTGTATTTTATAATTTTACTTATTTTGAACCTTAATTCAAAGAAATATGCGTCCTGGCAAGGTTCTCAAGGGCTTTCTTCCCTTCCACCACCTTTGTCAGAGCTCCGGCATCCACACCGAGTCTTGCACTGTAGTACTCATAACTATTCTGCTTTACCGCCAGCAGAATATCATGAAAGGCCTGCTCTCTCTCCTGCCGGGATTCAAGGGTCGGCAAAGTGGTCTGAAACAACTCCCCTATCATCCTTTGCTCCTCCGGATCTTCAAACATGCTGATAATGCTTGCCGGTTGAAAATCCGCCTGTCCCCAGCCGCTGAAAAGCTTTTCCGCAGCCTTGGCATATAACTCATCCGTAAAATCTTCCGCAGAAATATACTGTTTTATCTTCGCATACAGTGAAGGCTCGTCCACCAGCCAGGTGATCAGAAGTCTCTGTGATTTTTTGGCATTTTCCTCCGGTGATTGCCTGGTCGCTATTCCTGACCGCGGTCGTTCTATCGGTCGTACGGATTCCGCAACTGCCGCATAGCTGCGAACCAGTTTCCGCAGATTATCCGGACTGACCAGATACTTTTCTGCTATCGCCTGCAGATAATTTTCCCGCTCGACTTCCTCCGGAAGCTCACATAATTTTTTGGCAATCTCTCTATGAAAATTTGTTTTCTGCTCAGGATCCTGCATATCAAATCTTTCGGATAGGATACGGATCTCAAAATAAAAGCTGTTCTCTGCCTGATCGATCCTTTCCTGAAATGCCTCTTTGCCAAGATTTTTGATAAACTCATCCGGATCCTTGTATGGCTTCATGTTGATCACCTTGCCGGAAAGTCCCGCATCGCGCAGGATACCGATACCACGCAGCGCAGCTTTTACCCCCGCCCCGTCACTGTCATAAGCTAACAGAACACTGTCCGTATAGCGTTTCAGCAACACAGCCTGCTCCGATGTAAAAGCGGTTCCCAGCGACGCCACAGCCTGCGTAAAACCCGCCTGATGCATAGCGATAACGTCCATATATCCTTCACACAGGATCATATTCCCCGCCCTTGCCGTCCTTGCAAAATTCAAGCCGTACAGATTCCGCCTTTTATCGAATATCATGGTTTCCGGCGAATTGAGATATTTCGGTTCTCCGTCTCCCATGACACGTCCGCCAAATCCGATCACTCTGTGATTGATATCCTGGATCGGGTACATCACACGATTCCAGAACTGACTTGACAGACCCCTGCGCTCGGAATATGTGGCAAGCCCGGCATCCTTGATCACTTCATCTTCAAATCCCTTGCTTTTCAAATATCCCACCAAAGCCGTACCGTTTACACCGGCATATCCCAGCCCGAATTTATGCATGGTATCCGGTGTCAGCGCTCTGTTCTGCAGATATTGCATCCCACGCTCCCCATTCGGAGATCGCAGCTGATAATAGAAAAACTTCGCAGCTTCCTTATTTACCTCTAGAAGCCTTGCCCTCTTATTCGCACGCTTTTTCTCCTCTGCCGAATACTCCACCTCCGGCAGATCTACTCCGGCTCTCTCTGCCAGCGCTTTGACCGCCTCCGGAAACGTGTAGTTTTCATACTGCATAATAAAAGTATATACATTACCGCTGACCCCGCAGCCAAAGCAATGATACATCTGTTTGGTTTCCGACACAGCAAAGGAAGGCGTCTTCTCATTATGAAACGGACAACAACCCCAGTGATTGCTTCCCTTTTTTTTCAAACTTACATAACTCGATACCACACTCACGATATCGTTTTTTGTCCTGATTTCCTCCACCAGTTCCTCAGGATAGTACATTTTTTCACGCTCCTCTATATCTGCCAGGATTTCGGCACATAAATGTCATTGTATAATGCAATGGCGAAACGATCAGTCATAGCCCCCAGATAATCGCAAACGACTCTCTCTTTCGGTTCCCCCTCCGATAACAGATTCAAAAACTCTTCCGGCATATCATCAGGATTCTTCATAAAATGAGAATAAAGCGTTTCCATCAGATTTTCCGCTTTGACTTCCTCGCTTTTTGCGATCGGGTTAGTGTAGACACTCTCAAAGAGAAAACTACGTATTCCTTTCATAGCATTTTGAACACGTTCAGACATGACTATCTCATTCTGGTCTGTGCTGTTTGTTATGATGTCATGGATCAGACAATCCAGTCTGTCGCCCGGCGTGGATCCCAATACATCCCTGATTTCCCTGGGGACATCCATCTCCGTCAATATACCGGCCCGAACCGCATCGTCCATATCATGATGTATGTATGCAATCTTATCCGAAAGTCTTACAACTTTTCCTTCCAACGTATGTGGCTTCCCACTGGTCTGATGATTGCGGATACCGTCGATCACTTCATAGGTCAGATTCAATCCTCTGCCATCCTTCTCCAATCTCTCCACGGTACGCACACTCTGTTCACTGTGTTCAAATCCCAGCGGACATACCCGGTTAAGCGCCCTCTCTCCGGCATGCCCAAACGGTGTATGACCAAGATCATGCCCCAGTGCGATCGCTTCCACTAATTCTTCATTGAGCCGAAGCGCTTTCGCGATCGTCCGTGCATTCTGCGAAACCTCCAAAGTATGTGTCAGACGCGTACGATAATGATCCCCCTCCGGGGTCAAAAAAACCTGAGTCTTGTCCTTCAGTCGCCGGAATGCCTTACAATGAATGATCCGATCTCTGTCTCGCTGAAATACCGGCCGAATATCACATTCCGGTTCCAGTCTGGCTCTTCCCTTTGAATATTTGCTCTTGGCAGCAAAAGGACTTAAGTATTCCTCCTCCCACTGCTCCGTTCTCTCACGAATCGTCATAGTTTTCTCCTTTTAGTAACCTTAAAGATATTATTCTGCACCTTTTTGCGAAATCCTTTTTCTCCAATAATTTATTTTTATATTTTTTTTAATTTTTTTAAAAATAATATTGACATTTCATTTATTCTGTTATAGAATACTATTTGTTCGCAGGAATGGCGGAATTGGCAGACGCGCACGGTTCAGGTCCGTGTGGTAGCAATACCATGAGAGTTCAAGTCTCTTTTC
>CADBNO010000139.1 GCA_902796105.1 uncultured Lachnospiraceae bacterium
ACAGCCCAGATCGCCGAAGACAAGCGATGTGCTTCCCGGTTATGCGTTCTGGCTGATCCTGGCAGCGGCAGGAGCCGGCGTATGCCTGGTATCCGCGAAGGGACGTAAGAAAGAGCAGAAATAAAGGGAATTATATTTACGAACAAACACAAGGCATGAGATAAGTTTTTACAACGCAGCAGGCCGGGGACTTCAGAAGAAATTTCATGAAAGATTTCTTCTGAGTCCCCGGTCTTTGATTTATTCAGAAAGTGAAACGGAGACTTATTGAATAGATAGTGCAATATTTACAAAAAGTTAGTTAAAACTAACATGAGTTATATGCAACTTCGATAAAAACGCTCTTTCCTTTTTCCGGAAAAAAACATATAATAGTCAAGAGAAGTCGAATTATAGCGTTTTGCTTTTTGGAATTTAAGGAGGAGCAGGAAATGCACCGGATATCTGTCGGAGTACTGGCTGGCGGAAAGCGAATGAGTGGCGGCCGTAACGATGTCCTGCGTGAATTACATAACAGAAGAAATATTAAGCGTCTGGCGGGAGAGCTTGCTTGTGGAGAGGGCATTTTTTCCGAGATGCTTATTTCTGATACGCAAAACGGAAGGTATGAAGATCTGGGACAAAAGGTGGTATACGATGCACATGGTGACATCGGACCGATGGGTGGTCTGTATCAGGTGATCGCATGTGCGGCTTCGGATCATGTCTTTGTCTGCGCGGCGGATATGCCGTTTGTGGACAGAAAACTGATGGAGTATATGGCCGGTTATGTCACGGATGAAGTTGATTGTTATGTGCTTGCAGATGAGAAAAGACTGCATCCGTTATGCGCAATTTATTCTAAGAAGGTATTGCCTGTGGTTGAAGCACTGATCGCTGCGGGGCGCTACCGCCTGTCTGAAATCTTTCATCATGTACGCACACTGTATATTCGGCTGGCTTTGACCGGATTCGGAAAAAGAGTGGTGCGCAATCTATATGTACGGATAAAAAATGAGGTTGCGGAAATTTTCGAAGTGGTTTGGCATCTTCCACTGCGTCGGTCGGGTAAATCCTATTTGCTGGTGAGGGTGATCAACGAATATATCTGAGAAACAGTATCCGTTATTTCGGCAAAAGGCAAAAAAAATTTCGGCAATTGTAAAAAACGCCAAAAAGTTAGCTGAAACTAACACAAATACTATGCAAATTCCACAAAAAAACACTTTCAAAATCCTTGCAAACAGCATATAATGATGAGTGAAGTCGTAATTTGACGAAGAGAGATTTGTGGAATTCTATAAAAAGAAGGAGGCTGTTTCATGAGTAATGCAGAAAATGTTACCGGTAAGGAAACACCGCAGGTTGCTTTTGTGGCTTGTTCCGGCTCGGCAGCAGGGAAAGCGCGGTTTGCGGGTAAGTGTAAGACTTGCGCGCAGGCGGTGGAATCCGGGTTTGAGCGCGGCGAGTGTAAGAGCGGCTGTGTGGGTGTGGGCTCCTGTGTGGAGGTATGTAAACAGGGCGCATTGAAGCTTGAGAATGGAAAGATCATCGTGGATCGGGAGAAATGTAACGGCTGCGGTGACTGTGCGGCAGAGGGGGTCTGCCCGCAGCACCTGATCCGTATGATCCCCGCGGATGCCACCAATTTCATCCCCTGCTCCAGCACGGAGGACGAGGAGGAAGTGGTGCGGAAGACCTGCGGATATGGTTGTATCGCCTGCGGTGAGTGCGAGCGTGTCTGCCCGCAGGGGGCGGTGTCTATCGTGGACAATCATGCGGTGATCGATTATGACAAGTGCGTGGGCTGCAGTGCCTGTACCGTGAGATGCAAGAAGAAGATTATCGTGGATACGCTCCATGATCTGACGGTGATCAAGGATAAAGTGGCGTTTGTGCGATGCAGCGGCGGCAGCAGAGCCAGCGCAAAATTCAAAGAGATGGGCATCCAGAACTGTCACGACGCGGCGAAGTTAGATGCAAAGGAATTGAACCTGTGTACCACGGGCTGCTGCGGACAGGGAAGCTGTACGGCAGTGTGCCGGTACGGAGCGATCTCCGTGGTGAACGGTACGGCAGTGGTAGATCCCGACAAGTGTGTGGGATGCAGGGATTGTACCTTTGAGTGTCCGAGACATTTGATCACTATGGTGCCGTATAAGGGAACCAAGCTGGTGCCTTGCTCCAGTGTGGACGATTATGAGGATAAGAGCAAGGTTTGTGATTCCGGCTGTATCGCCTGTGAGGACTGCTATAACAACTGTCCGAACGGTGCGATCTATATGGAGGGCAAGCATGCGGTCATCGATCCGGCAGTCTGCGAGGATTGTAATATGTGCCAGTATGTGTGCTCACACAATATCATCAAGGCACAGACCGTGCCGGAGTACATTTATAAGCAGCGTGAAGCCATGGATCTGGAAGAAGGAGGGTACTGGTTATGAGAAAATTAAAGACAATGGACGGAAATACCGCTGCCGCTCATGTGGCGTACGCGTTTTCCGAAGTATCAGCCATCTATCCCATCACTCCTTCCTCACCGATGGCGGAGAGCATGGATGAGTGGGAATCTCAGGGGAGAAAGAATATTTTCGGTGAGCAGGTAAAGATCATCGAGATGGAGTCCGAGGGCGGCGCAGCCGGCGCGGTACACGGTGCGATCACGGCAGGTGCGTATACCACCACTTTCACAGCATCTCAGGGTCTGCTTTTGATGATCCCGAATATGTACAAACTGGCAGGCGAGCAGACGCCCACCGTGTTCCATGTGGCAGCGAGAGCATTGGCTTCTCATGCCCTGTCCATCTTCGGCGATCATTCGGATGTCATGAGCTGCAGACAGACCGGTTTCGTGATGCTCTGTTCCAATAATGTGCAGCAGGTCATGGATCTGGCGGCAGTGGCGCATTTGTCCACCATAGACGGCAGATTGCCTATGATGCATTTCTTTGACGGATTCCGGACTTCCCATGAATACCAGAAGATCGAGACATGGGACTATGATGAGCTGAAGGAAATGGTGAACTGGGACGCGGTGAAGGCATTCCGCAGGAATGCACTCAATCCGAACCACCCGCATCTGCTGGGCAGCGCAGAGCAGCCCGAGACCTTCTTCCAGCACAGAGAGGCGAGCAATCCGGCTTATAACGAAACTCCGGATATCATTGCCAAATATATGGACAAGGTGAACGAGAAGATCGGCACGGATTACAAGCCGTTCAATTATTACGGCGCACCTGATGCGACAGAGATCCTTGTAGCAATGGGATCTGTCTGCGATGCTGCGGAGGAAGTGATCGATTACCTGAATGCCCGGGGCAAGAAAGTCGGTATTATCGAAGTGCATCTGTACAGACCGTTCTCCGTAAAATATCTGACGGAAGTGATCCCGGATACCGTACAGAAAATTGCGGTTCTGGATCGCACCAAGGAGCCCGGCAGTATCGGAGAGCCTTTGTATCTGGATATCTGTTCCGCCCTGCGCGGCACGAAGTGGGAGAACTGTGTGATCGTGGGAGGTCGTTACGGTCTGGGCTCCAAGGATGTGCAGCCCGGCGATATTCAGGCGGCTTATGAGAACCTGTGGAGCGACTCGCCGAAGCGGGAGTTTACGTTGTCCATCAATGATGATGTGACGCATCTCTCCCTGCCGGTGACCTCCAATCCGGATGTGGCACCCGCGGGTACCAGCGCTTGTAAATTCTGGGGTCTGGGAGCAGACGGTACGGTCGGTGCAAACAAAAACTCCGTCAAGATCATCGGAGATCACACGGACAAGTACGTGCAGGCTTATTTCCAGTATGATTCCAAGAAATCCGGCGGTGTAACCATCTCGCATCTGCGTTTTGGAGACAACCCGATCAAGTCCTCCTATTATGTAAAACAGGCAGATTTTGTGGCATGTCACAACAGCGCTTATCTGACCAAGTATGACATGGTGGAGGACGTGAAGCCCGGCGGCTATTTCCTGTTAAACTGTGTCTGGACGGATGCGGAGTTGGAGGAGCATCTGCCCGCAAAGGTCAAGAGATATATTGCCAATAATAATGTGAAGTTTTATACCTGTGACGCTGTGGATCTGGCGAAAAAGGTGGGATTGGGTGCAAGGCGTACCAACTCTGTGCTTCAGGCGGCTTTCTTTAAGCTTGCGGACATTATCCCTATCGATGATGCAGTGGGGTACATGAAGGATGCGATCATCCATACCTATTCCAAGAAGGGGCAGAACATTGTGGATATGAACTGTGCCGCTGTGGATGCAGGTGTGCAGAGCGTGCATAAGGTGGAGGTTCCGGAAAGCTGGAAGAACGCTCCCGATGATCCTGTACCGGAGAAGCTGGTAGGACGTGATAAGTTCCATACGGATTATCTGAACAATATTCTGGTACCTACCAATTCCCTGGCAGGCGACAATTGTCCGGTATCTGTATTCGTGGAGACGGCGAACGGCATGCTGCCCTCCGGTACGGCGGCCTATGAAAAGCGCGGTATCGCGGCGGATCTGCCTCACTGGTGTTCCGGCAATTGTATGGAATGTAATATGTGTGCGCTGGTATGTCCTCACGGTGTGATCCGTCCTTTCGTATTGACGGAGGAAGAGGCGAAGGCATATCCTGATGCGAAACCCATGAAGGGAACCAAGGATAAGTATTTTGTGCTTGGCTTCTCCGCAAAGGATTGTACCGGATGCGGTTCCTGCGCGCAGGTTTGTCCGGCCAGAAAGAAAGCTATCGAGATGGCGGCAACGGATACGGATTACATGGAGAAGACGCAGGCAACCTATGATAAGCTGTTTGCGGAGATCCACAATGAGGATCGAGATATCCCGTTCGATACCAGTACGGTGAAGGGTACCCAGTTTGTACAGCCTCTGATGGAGTTCTCCGGCGCATGTCCCGGCTGCGGCGAGTCTCCTTACGCGAAGCTGGTGACACAGCTCTTCGGAGACAGAATGTTTGTGGCGAACGCTACCGGATGTAGTATGATCTGGGGCTGTTCCGCACCGTCTACCCCTTACACGGTGAATAAAGAGGGGAAGGGACCCGCATGGGCGAATTCCCTGTTTGAGGATAATGCGGAGTTCGGCTTCGGTATGGCTGTGTCCGTGATGGCGAGAAGAAAAGAGTTAAAGACTGCGGTAGAGCAGATCAAGGATCAGGTGGGCGTGGCTGCCGATAACTGGCTGCGCTTCATGGATGACGGCAAGGCATCCAGGGTGACCGGCGATATGCTTTTGGCAAAATGTAAAGAGATCTCCGATGTGGACAAGAATGCCGCATATGTGGTGGAGAACAGCGACCTGTTGACCAAGCCGTCCATGTGGATCTTTGGCGGTGACGGCTGGGCATATGATATCGGCTACGGCGGACTCGATCATGTGCTGGCTTCCGGTGAGAATGTGAATGTGCTGGTATTTGATACGGAGGTTTATTCCAACACCGGCGGACAGTCCTCCAAGGCAACGCCCATCGGTGCGGTGGCGAAGTTTGCCGCTTCCGGTAAGCGGGTGAAGAAGAAAGATCTGGCACAGATCGCCATGGCGTACGGCTATATCTATGTAGCACAGATCGCCATGGGCGCGAACCCGGCACAGACCCTTCAGGCGTTGAAGGAAGCGGAAGCTTATGACGGACCGTCCCTGATCATCGCGTATGCACCTTGTATCAACCATGGTGTGAAAGCCGGTATGAACAAGTCCATGCTGGAGATGAGAAATGCGGTGCGTGCAGGTTATTGGAACCTGCTCAGATATAACCCGGTTCTGGCAGAGAAGGGCATGAACCCTCTGTCCATCGACAGCGGTAAGCCGACGGAGAATTTCCGCGACTTCCTGATGGGCGAAGTGAGATATAACTCCTTGAAACTGAAGTTCCCCGATGAGGCGGAGAAGCTGTTTGAGAAGGCGGAGGAGACCGCGCTCGACAGATATGACACGCTGGTAGAGCGGGCGAAAAACATGAACAAGGAGGTGACAGTATTATGATCAACATGTCGAGAAGCAAGACCAGGATGCCGGAGCAGGATCCCCAGATCCGCAACAAGAATTTCGACGAGGTGACTACCGGCTATACAGAGGAAATGGCCATTCACGAGGCTATGAGATGTCTGAAGTGCCGCAAGCATCCCTGTATGACAGAGGGCTGTCCCGTACATAATCATATTCCGGAATTTATTGAGAAGGTCACCGAGGGAGAGTTCGAGGAGGCGTATCAGATCCTGAAGCAGACGACCACGCTGCCTGCAGTGTGCGGACGTGTTTGCCCTCAGTACCTGCAGTGTGAGGGAAGCTGCGTGCGGGGCAAGAAAGGCAAACCTGTGGCCATCGGTGCTCTGGAGCGTTTTGTGGCCGATTGGCACAGACATCATAAGGATAAAGATGCACCCAGAGACATCAAGTTAAACGGCTACAAGGTAGCTGTGATCGGTTCCGGTCCTGCGGGTATTACCTGCGCAGGGGATCTGGCGGATATGGGCTATGAGGTGACCATCTTTGAGAAAGAGGATATTCTGGGCGGTGTGCTGGCATATGGCATCCCGGAGTTCAGATTGCCGAAGGAGATCCTGGAGCTGGAGGTTTACAGCCTGAATTCCAAGGGCGTACACATTGAGACCGGCAAGGCACTGGGTAAGGACTTCACATTGGACGATCTGTTGGAGAAGCAGGGCTTCAATGCGGTATTTATCGGCAACGGTGCAGGAAAGCCCACCAAGCTGGGTATTCCCGGTGCAGACTTGGAAGGTGTGGTAAGCGCTGCGGATTACCTGAGTAAGATCAATCTGGAGAATACTTTGCCTGAGTCCGAGAAGATTGCCATCATCGGCGGCGGAAATGTGGCGATGGATGCGTGCCGTGCTGCCATGAGAGGTCCGAAGGCTAAGAAGGTGTATGTGGTTTACCGCCGTTCACTCTTAGAGATGCCTGCTGATCCCAGTGAAGTGCAGGAGGCTATGGATGAGGGCATTGAGTTCATGTATCTGACCGGCCCCCTTGAGGTAGTGGGGGAGAACGGCAAGGTGACAGGACTGAAGTGTCAGAAGATGTTCCTTTCCGATCCCGATGAGTCCGGCAGACGTTCTCCGGTGCCGGTAAAGGATTCCGAGTTTGTACTGGATGTGGACTGCATCATCGAGGCTATCGGAAACGGAAGTGATAATGAGTGTGCGGACGGAGTAAAAACGTCCGAGGGCAAGGGCTATATCACGGTGGATGACGATACCTTTGCAACATCCAGAAAGGGTGTTTATGCCGGCGGTGATACGGTGACAGGACCCAAGACGGTCATCAGTGCCATGGGTG
>CADBNO010000140.1 GCA_902796105.1 uncultured Lachnospiraceae bacterium
CCGTTCATGGAGTGGGTGTCTATGTTTGCGGTGGATTATCTGATCCTGTTTGCGGTTTTTTATTACTGGTGCTGTGACAAGAGAGATGGGTTGTATACGTTGGTGTCGTATTATTTCTGCATGGTGGTTACGCCGTTGATCAAGCTGACGGCGTGTGTATACAGACCGTGGATCCGCGACAGTCGTATCCTTCCGGCGGGGGATTCCATCCGGACGGCGACGGGGTATTCTTTCCCCAGCGGGCATACGACGACGGCCGCGCCGATCGCGGGGGGAATGGCGGTCAACACCTGGAAGAACAGGCAAACGAAGCCGGTTGCTGTTGTGTTTGCGCTGTTTATCGCGCTGACCATGTTTTCCCGGAATTATCTGGGGGTGCATACACCGCAGGACGTATGTGTGGGCTGTATCCTTTCCCTGCTTAGCCTCTTTCTTACGGCAAAGCTTTTCAAGTATCTGGAGGCGCATCCGGAAAAGGAAAATTATCTTTTGGCCGGCGGATTTGTATTCTGCTGTCTGGCGATCTGGTATATCACCTGTAAACCTTATCCGATGGACTATGTAGACGGGAAGCTTCTGGTGGATCCGCAGAAAATGATGAATGACGGGTATGGGGACATCGGCAAGATGATGGGCTTTATCCTTGCCCGTTTCGTTGAGAAGACGTGGATCCGGTTCAGGGCGCTCCGAAAGGGTGTAAAGAGTATCCTCATCTGTCTGATCTGTCTGATCCCGATGGTGCTGATGAAGGAATATGTGCGTCCTGTATTGACCGATGCATTCGGGTCACACTGGGGGAAGCTTTTCTTTTCGGTGATCTATACGTTTTATTATATTGCGTTTGTGCCGTTCCTGTTGAAGCTGCTTCAGGGCCGGGAGGAGAAAGCGGCGCGATCGGCGTGACGGGATCGGGGAAAGGGTACCGCGTAAGCGGAACTGTATAGGCGGAGCCGTTGATTACTCCTTGCGACAGGGCGTGATTTGTGGTATCCTTACGATAGCTTGTGATTTTTGAGACGGCATACCGGGAAAGCAGCACTCCGGGAAAAAGCAGATTGGATGCAGATTTTGGAACGGCAGGCTGCCGGACGGCAGACCATAAAGCTGCGGGTATGAGGCCGCAGGCATTGATCGAACGAGAAATTTAAGGAGAAGATGGTATGTTAAACGATAAAACGATTTTGATCACCGGAGGTACCGGTTCATTCGGACATCATTTTGTGGATTATGTTCTGAAGCATTATCAGCCGAAGAAGATCATTATTTATTCCAGAGATGAATTCAAACAGTTCAATATGCAGAATGCATACAAGGAGCATGAGAAGGTGCTGCGGTTCTTTATCGGGGATGTGCGGGATAAGGAGAGGCTGACCAGGGCGTTTCAGGGAGTGGATTATGTGATCCATGCGGCAGCGTTAAAGCAGGTGCCGGCGTGCGAGTATAATCCGATCGAGGCGATCAAGACCAATATCAACGGAGCCTGCAATGTGATCGATGCGTGTCTGGACACCGGGGTGAAGAAGGTGGTGGCACTGTCTACGGACAAGTCTGTGAGTCCCATCAATCTGTACGGGTCCACGAAGATGGTTTCGGACAAGTTGTTTGCGGCGGCGAATTCCTACTCCGGCGGAGAAGGGACGAAGTTTGCGGTGGTACGGTACGGCAATGTGGCGGGTAGCCGCGGATCGGTGATCCCGTTTTTCCAGAATATCATTGACAATGGCGGAAAGGAACTGCCGATCACGGATTATCGGATGACCCGGTTCTGGATCAGTCTGGAGGAAGGGGTAAAGCTGGTGATCAAGGCCCTGGAGGAATCCAGAGGCGGTGAGACGTTTATCTCCAAGATCCCGTCCTTCAAGATCACGGATCTGGCGCAGGCGATGATGCCCGGGTGCGAGATGCCCGAGGTGGGGATCAGAGAAGGCGAGAAGCTGCATGAGGTGATGGTGCCGGAGGAGGATTCGGCGCGCACCTATGAGTATGACAAGCACTATATCATTTATCCGAATTATAACTGGTGGAATGCGGATTACCTGATCCCCGGCGGAAAGCTGGTGGAGCCCGGTTTTATCTACAGCTCGGGCACGAACAAGGAGTGGCTGACTGTGGAGGATATCCAGCGGTTGTTAAAGACGGATCTGGATCATCATGAGTGAGGAATGCGTGTAGATCAGTGATATAAAGGTGTGTCACCAAAATAGTTATAAAATAGTTTTAGAAAAACGATAAATGTGTTGCGTAAAAACCCATATTCTTAAGGATTTTCTTAATTTTTGGCTTTCGCCCTTGTAAATGATTCTCAAAAATCGTATAGTAGGAGCAACACTCGGGAAGTATGCGGCATGGGATGTGCCGCGGGTGAGTGTTGAAAAGTGACGGTTAAGGTGTTGTAACTGATCAGATGAAGAATCCGGAGGTTATGTATGACAAAGGCAGAAATCCTGAAAAGAGAGATCTTGAGTAAGTACAGAAGTGTGCGACAGTTTGCGCTGGAGATGAGTATTCCCTACAGTACGCTGGTTACGGCGTTGGAGCGAGGCATCGATGGCATGGCGTATGGGACAGTGATCCGTATTTGCGACAAGCTGAGTTTAAACCCGGTGGATTTTTCTGCTTTGGAGAACGGTACGGATCTGAGCGGGCGTATTCTGGAGAACCAGGTGATGTTGGCGTATCTGAACCTGAATCAGTTTGGGAAGGACAGAGCGTTGGAGATCATGGAGGATATGGCCCAGCTGGATAAATATCGGGCGCGGATGATCAGGAAGAGATAAATGACAAACTATGATTATTTAATTGTGGGAGCCGGGCTGTATGGCGCGGTATTTGCCCATGAAATGAAAGTAGCAGGAAAAAAATGTCTGTGTATAGATCAGAGAGAGCATATCGGCGGAAACGTCTATACACAGGAGGAGCATGGAATTCAGGTTCATAAATACGGTGCACATATTTTCCATACTTCAGACCGGGAAGTCTGGCAGTATGTGGGGCAGTTTGTCGAGTTTAATCATTATATCAATTCTCCGGTGGCAGTTTACCGGGATGAACTGTATAATCTGCCGTTCAATATGAATACGTTCAGTAAAATGTGGAATATCCGCACGCCGCAGGAGGCTGCGGATATTATTGCCAAACAGCGCAGGGATTGTTATACGGAGCACCCGGAGAATCTGGAGGAGCAGGCGCTTTCTCTGGTGGGGCGCGATGTGTATGAGAAGCTGGTAAAGGGCTATACGGAGAAGCAGTGGGGAAGGAGCTGTACGGAGCTCCCGGCGTTTATCATAAAGCGGTTGCCGGTGCGTTTTACGTATGACAATAATTATTTTACCGACCCTTATCAGGGAATTCCCAAGGGAGGTTATACGCAGCTTGCGGAGAAGCTGTTAGAGGGCACGCCGGTGCGGCTTGGTGTGTCTTATGAGGCGTTTGCGGAACAGGCTGTGGCGGAGGGGATTTCTTATGGCACGGTGTTGTACACCGGTATGATAGATGCTTATTTCCACTATGAATTGGGTGCGTTGGAATGGCGGTCCCTTCGGTTTGAGGAGGAGTATCTGCCGGATTGCGACAATTACCAGGGAAATGCTGTGGTAAATTACACGGAGCGTGAGGTTCCCTATACCCGGATCATAGAGCATAAGCATTTTGCATTCGGCGGCGGTGAAGGCACAGTGATCACCAGAGAATATCCTGCGGTGTGGAATCGGGGAGATGAGCCGTATTATCCTGTCAACGATGAGCGGAACAACAAGCTTTATGAAGCCTACCGGCAGCTGGCCGAGAAGGAGAACAGAGAGCAGGGCACAGGGCGTACAGGCCGGGTGATCTTCGGCGGCAGGCTTGGGCAATATCGGTATTATGATATGGACAAAGTGATCCGGGCTGCGCTGGATGCGGCGCGTGCAGAGTTGGAAGCATGAAAACAGCATGAAAATAGAGCGCGAACACAAAATGTGAAAACAGAGTATGAAAAAACTCCCTGTCGGCGGTGTGGCTGACGGGGAGTTTTCATATTCAGTTCCTGTTTAGCAATAGCTGTTGAACATCATGCCGCTGTATGCGCTTGTCGTATATGGGCTCACGTAGTTGTGCCCCGGATTCTTATAGGCCACGATCTTGCGGTCTACATAGTCCATCGGATTCAGGGAGATCTGGTTACTCTTGCGCATCAGCGAGTTGGAAAAATCCTTCAGGTAGGAGAAGGTTTCCGAGATGTCCCCGGACTGCATTGCGGCTTCTCTCAATAGTGCGGAGTCAACTTCCAGTGTTCCGTCCTCCGCCATGTTTAATCCCATTGCTTCCATCGAGTTGTGGTACAGACCGGCAATGCCTTTCATTTCCTGCACCAGATTGTTGCTCCTGGACTGGGACGACAGATAGTTGGATGCCGCTTTCATAAAGGCGTTGTATCCGCCGACCAGCTGTGTCACGTTGTCGGCCAGTGATTCCACATCTTCCTTCAGGCCGATGGTGACAGGTCCGTTCTCTCCGGTGATGCCGTTCAGTTTGACTTCAAATTGTTTCCCGATCGTAAATTCGTTGGAGGTTGAAGTCCTGGGTTCCCCATTCAGGGTGAAACTTGCATTGGCTGCTGCCTGACTGGTGTAATCCAGTCCGAAATAATCGACGGTGCCGTTTGATTTGCTGGTGTGATCATCCGTAATCTGGAAGATCTCGTCTTTCCCGTAGGGAAGACCGCTGGCATCGGAGGTCAGGCGCAGAGCCGTATGTCCCTCGGATTCGATCATGTCGGCGTGAATGCCGATGTTGGAGTTGTTTACCAGCCGCATCAAACGGGATTGTACGTCTTTGTTGGTCTCACCCGGTGCAACAGCGAATTGAAACTCGTAGTTCATGTCGTTGATGGATACGTCAAAGGAATACGTATCCGGAGGAAGAGCCGAACTGCCGTCGTCCAAAAATTTTCCAAGATTTTCCTGAGGAGAGGCGAGCGCGGATACTTCCAGTTCAAATTTCGGTGAAACCCCTGCGGCGTTCTCGTCGCCGATATAGGTGGCAGTAGCGATAGATTCATCGGAGGAAAAGGCACTCTTCTTGCTCAACAGACCATCTTCTTCCATTCCGCCGAGGTCTGCTAAGGTATTGTGGAGCTCCCGGGCATTTTCCTTCAGATCCACTGCATAGTTTTGCGTCTCCTTGCTCGTGGTAGGAAGATACCAGGGCGCTTCTTTATTCAGTTTGACAATGGAATTGTATACGCCGCGAAGCTCTGACTTCTTATGGGCATCATGTTTGGTCAGATTCTTGGGCTGGTAGGTTGTCAGATAATTGTTATAGACATTATTCAGTGCTAAACTCATTGCCGCGCCTCCTTTCTTCCTTGATCGGGCATAGGCAAAATACCATGCGTAGCGTGGTGCCCGGAAATCCATTCCGAAACTATCCCACCTTTATACGTATACATTACCACAGAAATCAGAAAAAAACAATACCTTTTTGCAAGAAAATTTAAAATATTTTCAGAAAAAAGAAATATAATAAAACAAATATCAGGAAACAGCAATAATACTGGACAAATGTTCAATAAAATACCCGGCCTGCTTTTCGGTGATGCCGGAATAGTTGACGATCAGTGTGGAATGATATTCGGGAAGATCTTTTTCACAGCAATCGGACACGGCGGAGACAAGGATCCCGGCGGATCTGAGCCGGGAGATCACTTCCGTATCTTCCAGATCGGTCTGGAGCTTGAGGAGAATGTGGCTGCCGGCCTCATCTCCTTTGATGTGGACTCTGGGGTTCAGCGGGGAGTGCGTGATCATGTGGATCAGCATATCGCGGGCCGCGGCGCCCCGGCGTTTCATGCGGTTGATGTGCCTCTCCAGATATCCGCCTTCAATAAAATCGGCCAGGGTATATTGTTCAAAACTGGACACTGTACAGGAATAAAAATTCAGGGTGGAAATATACTGATCCATAAGAGGCTCCGGCAATACCATATAGCTGATGCGCACGGCGGGGGATACGCTTTTGGAGAAGGTATTCATGTAGATGACTTTGTTCCGGATGTCGATGCTGTAAAGCGGGGCAGCCGACACACCGCGGTAGCGGTATTCGCTGTCGTAATCG
>CADBNO010000141.1 GCA_902796105.1 uncultured Lachnospiraceae bacterium
AGGCCGTGGAAAAGAACCGTCTTGAACGGCTTTTCACCCATCTGCTCAAAGCCTGAGAAGATCATTCTTATTACCCAGAAGAAGATGATGTCATAACCTGTTACGAGCACATCCGTGGGATAGAAGTAATCAAGATCCTCTGTCTTTTCGGGCCATCCGAGTGTGCTGAACGGCCAGAGTGCCGAACTGAACCAGGTATCAAGTGTATCGGGATCCTGAGTGAAAGTATCCGCTCCGCACTTGGGGCACTTGCATGGCGCTTCCTTTGAAACAACCGTCTCGCCGCACTTATCGCAGTAATATGCAGGGATCCTGTGTCCCCACCACAGCTGTCTTGATATACACCAGTCGCGGATGTTGTCGGTCCAGTTAAAGTATGTCTTTTCCATACGCTTGGGAATAAGCTGTATGTCACCTTCCTTAACTGCCTTGACAGCGGGCTTTATAAGCTCGTCCATCTTAACGAACCACTGCTGCTTGATCATGGGTTCGATAGTGGTTCCGCATCTGTCGTGAGTACCTACGTTATGTACATGATCTTCTATCTTAACCAGAAGACCCATCTCATCAAGTTCCTTAACGATGGCCGCTCTTGCCTCGTATCTGTCCATTCCCTTGAACTTGCCGCCGTTCTCATTGATGGTTGCATCATCATTAAGAACATTGACCTCAGGAAGGTTGTGTCTCTTTCCTACCTCAAAGTCGTTAGGATCATGTGCAGGAGTGATCTTAACAACACCCGTACCGAATTCCATATCTACATATGAATCGGCTACGATGGGAAGCTTTCTGTTCATCAAAGGAAGCATGAGCTCCTTGCCGATAAGATCCTTATATCTGTCATCTTCAGGGTTGACCGCAACTGCAGTATCACCGAGCATCGTCTCGGGTCTTGTCGTCGCAAACTCAATGAACCTCGTTGTGCTGACACTTCCGTCTTCCTCTATGAAGGGATACTTGATGTGCCAGAAATGACCGTTCTGTTCTTCATATTCAACCTCTGCATCGGAGATCGAAGTATTACATACCGGGCACCAGTTGATGATACGTGAACCCTTATAGATCCAGCCCTTTTCGTGCATCTTGCAGAAAACTTCGGTAACGGCCTTGTTGCAGCCCTCATCCATGGTGAAGCGCTCTCTGTCCCAGTCGCAGGAGGAGCCAAGCTTCTTTAACTGGCTGATGATACGCCCGCCGTATTCCTTCTTCCAGTCCCAGGCGCGCTCCAAGAACTTCTCACGGCCCAGATCATGCTTGTCAATGCCCTGCTCCTTCAGTTTCTCGATGATCTTCACCTCCGTCGCGATGGAAGCGTGATCCGTCCCGGGCTGCCACAGTGCGTTGTAACCCTGCATACGCTTAAAGCGGATCAGGATATCCTGCATGGTGTTGTCCAGCGCATGTCCCATATGCAGCTGTCCCGTGATATTTGGGGGCGGGATCACGATCGTGAATGGAGTCTTTGAGTGATCCACCTCCGCGTGAAAATATTTGTTCTTTAACCATTTCTCATAAAGTCTGTCCTCAATCCCTTTGGGATCATAGGTCTTTGCAAGTTCCTTGCTCATCTGGTCTCTCCTTCCTGAACATTCTACAGATCCAGGATACCTGCGACAACTAAAACAGCCCTCTGCGGACACAAATCCGCAAAGGGCGTCAGTAACGCGGTACCACCTTTGTTCACAGGCACTTAGCCTGCCTCTGTGCTGCTTCTGCTGTTCCCGGGGCGTTGTTCCCAAGCGGGATCCGCCATTTCGGTCTTATCCTGCAAAAGCGCTGTCCTGTAACGGGGACAGGTCGAGAACACCTACCGGGCGATATGCCGCAGATATCGTACTGCACGGCACGCTCCGTTGAGCATTCCGGCTCGGAAGCTACCTTCCGCATCCTGTTCCTTTAAGCAGCCTCCCAGCGCCGTTTCCTGCACCCGCTCTCTGCGGGACAGCCTGCACGGCAGCCGCTCTCTCTGGCAAGGGGACATGCGTACTCCTCTTCTTCATCGCCTTTTTCTATACGTATTGAACCGTATGTCCAAACAATATAGTTAATATTAGGGGATTATCCGGGTTTTGTCAAGTGGCAGGATCCGATAATTTACACGATACTTTACATTTTTTCGGCTTTTCGGATTTCTCACCTTTATTATGGTCTTTTCAGTCCCGATATGCTATAATAAGGCTGAAAGAACAATGCGGGCTGTCAGCAGATCGTTTGAAATGAGGTGGACGCTATGGAACAGTTTCAAAAATACTCACTGGTGGTAACCAAAAACATGGCTGTTTTAAGTGCCGGTGAATCATTTCTCAACTACATAGGGAAAAGCAAACTGTTCAATCTGGATCAAGTCGTGCCTCCGCAGGACATGATCCAGCTGAAAAATGCCGTATTTGCCATTGATCCCGGCGCTTCTGCACTGACCTGTTTCCGCATTCGCACCTCCATCGGAAAACTGAACTGGATCGCCGCCAATGTGAAAAAAGAAGACAATTATGAAGAAACGATCAAGATGGAACTGAGCGACATCCAGACCCTGAAAGAGGATGACGATACGGTACGCCTGGATCCCATGACCGGGCTTCTGAACAAAAAAGCGATCACCGACTATGCCATTCATCTCACTCAGCTGCCCAACCCGGTCGGATTTTACTTCTGTCTGATGGACATCGATCATTTTAAGAATGTGAACGATACTTTCGGACATATGAAGGGCGACGAAGTGATCGCCGACGTGGCACATATCATTCGGGACTGTGTCGGGTCAAACGGTACAGTGGGCCGGATCGGCGGCGATGAATTCATGCTCGTTCTGGAACACGTACAGGACAAACCCAAAGCCAGGGAAGTTATGGCTTCCGTCCGGGAAACCGTGGAGGAAAAATACAAAACCATGCCGGAGGGAATGAACATAACGGTTTCCATCGGTTCCGCATACTATCCCGATTTTGCAGACGGCTATGACACACTGTTCAAACTGACGGACAAAATGTTGTATCTCGCCAAACAAAAAGGGCGCAACCGCTATATCATATATACGCCTGAGATCCACGGTAATCTGAACGATGAAGTCAAGGTTGCTGCGGCCACACGGCAGTCAGTCTCCGAAAGCGCCAAACTGAAATTGATCCTGCAGCTGATGTCACGCTTTCTGCACAAAACAGATATACCGATCCGGGTCGCCATAGAAGATGTGCTGGTGGCCTATGATCTGGATGAACTTTTTATTTATTATATGGATCTGAGCAAATGCCGCTACGGGATCAGGCGCGTCGATCTCGATGCGGATAATTTCCGGATTGAGGATAAACAGGAAAATATGACTTTTCTGGAGAGTCCTCTGTTTCAGGAATTGTTTGATGAAAATCATGTCGCGGTGCTGAATCTGTTTGATCTGAACAAAGAAAAGCACAAAGAGCTCATCGAATATATGGAACAGCACGGCCGGCGTTTCATGGTGGTCTACCACATGGTGGAATGTTGGAAACCGGGGTATGTGGTCTTCACCAATGAGCGGGAAAATTCCCGCAGGCTTTCGGAGTCCGATATCCTTGACTTGATCTATATCGCCCGTATGATCGAAATTACAAGTTCAGACAGATAAAGGGTACACCCTGCAAGTGTACCCTTTTTTTGCTGTGTTTCTATAAGAACATATGGATCACATGGTCACGATCACACCGCCATCGCTGGCATACAGGCTGCTGACGCCTCTGGTATCCATGATGATGCACTCCTTTACGGAAAGTGCCGCCGTGACAATATCCCGCACAAGCTCAGCCCTTGCCGGCGCATTGCAATGGGTAATGATCAGTCTTCTTCCGGCGACATCTGCCGCTTCCTGTATCACTAAATCTGCCATCTTCCCCAGTGCTTTCCGGATTCCCATGGCCTGTCCCCGTTGTATGATGGTACCATGATCTCCCGCCATGATGGGTTTGATGCTGAGCGTCGTCGCAACCAGCGCCTTAACCCGGGATAACCGGCCGTTTTTGCGCAATGCCTCAAGGCTGTCCAACACGAAATAGGTGCGGACAGAATCCCTGAATTCCTCTATCTTCTCTACAATTTTCGCAAACGGCAGACCCTGTGCCTCATACTCCATTAATTTGAGCATTATCTGCGTTTCTCCGCCGCTGGCTGACTCCGAATCCACCACATGGATATCTTTTGCGCCATATTTCTCATGGTACAGGTTCTTTGCCAGACAGGCACTGTTATGGCTGCCGCTCAAATGAGAGGAAAGGGTGATCACATAAACATGATCCGCATCTGTCCGATATGCCTCCATATAACGCTCCGGAGACGGACACGATGATCTGGGACACAGGGGACACGCCGCTACCTTTGCCAGAAAATCTGCCTGGTCAAACGTCTCGTCATCTATGATCACATCATCCCCTACCTCCAGCGTAAGCGGAACGATCTCAAATCTCTCGTCCCCCTTATATGCTTCCGGCAGTTCTCCACAGCTGTCCATTATGATTTTGTAGCTCATGTCTTTCAAACCCCTTGATGTAGTTTTAGATACTACATATACTAGCACACATTGCC
>CADBNO010000142.1 GCA_902796105.1 uncultured Lachnospiraceae bacterium
GCAGGAATGGGCGGAAGATTGATGCAGCAGATCCTGATGCAGAGCGAACCGGTCGTAAGAGAGTTCCGGGAGATGATCCTGCAGCCGCAATCTGAATTGATGCAGTTCAGAGTATTTTTGAGGGAACAAGGTTATAAAATAGCACAGGAGAGGATTGTCTGTGAGGAAGGGAAGTACTATTTTGCGTTCCGGGTCGTGCATGCGCATAGTGATGAGGAAAGAGCCGATGAAACGGTGCAGGGGATGAACAGGCGATTGGGCGGATTTGACGGAAGACTTGGGGGAGTCGATTACAGAGATCAGGAGCGCCGGTTGTATGACCGTTTCGGGGAGCAGTTATTGAAGCAGCGTGATCCGGTACTCAGAGAATATCTTGAGAAATGTTTGAAAACCGGTAAAGCGGTACAGAGCGAGATACTGGTGCATCGAGGTGCGGGAGGAAACTTCCGGTTGGAGCAAAGTCTTGCGGAAACCGAGTCAGAGTTGGAAGATATTGAGGCCGCGCTGAAGCTGTATAGTCAAATCGTGTGACAAAGATCCGTTATGCGGAAATCACAGAGGAAGGGGAAGGGGTTATGAAGGTAACAGTTACAATTGACGGGGGATCAAGGGAAGTAGAACGGGGTACTACTTATGAGACAGTGGTGAAAGAGTATCAGCCGGCGTATGATAATACGATTGCGGCAGTTGCTGCCAACGGCAGGATCCGTGAATTATTCAAAAAAATAAACAGGGACTGCACGATCACCTTTTTTACCTGGAAAGATAATGTGGGACATAAAACCTATGTAAGAACAGCTACCATGCTGTTTTTTAAGGCCGTGTTTGACCTGTTTGGGGCAGATTGCGCCAGAAACAGCAGATTGGAGTTTGCGATCGGACATGGATACTATATTGATCCCGGCGACAGAATTAAAGCTACGACGGAGAATGCAGAGAAGATCAAGAGGCGTATGCGCGAGATCGTGGATGCGGGTACTCCTTTTATGAAGAAAACCTGTCCTTTGGATGAAGCCATGGATATATTCAAGGCACAAGGCATGAGAGATAAGGAGAAATTGTTCCGGTACCGTATGAATTCACAGGTCAATCTGTATCAGATTGATGGTTATTATGACTATTATTACGGATATATGCTGCCGAATGCGGGATATGTGAAGTTTTTTGATCTGATCGCCTATGGCGGAGGTTTCATGTTGCTTTTGCCGACGCGTGCAAAGCCTTTGGAAGTCGAGCCGTTTAAGGAACAGAAAAAACTTTTTCAGGCTATGCTTACTTCTGAGGCATGGGGAAGCAAGATCGGGATCGAGAATGTCGGTGATCTGAACGACGAGATCTGCAAAGGTTCCATGAATGAATTTATTCTGATGCAGGAAGCAGAGCAGGAGCGAAAGATCGGTGAGATCGCAAAGGAGATCGCCGGCCGGTCTGATGTGAAGTTTGTTATGATCGCTGGACCGTCATCATCCGGTAAGACCAGTTTTTCACATCGGCTGTCGGTTCAACTGAGGACTTTGGGCAAGAAGCCCCATCCCATCGCCTTGGACAACTATTTTGTGGATCGGGAACATACGCCGAGAGATGAAAACGGGGATTACAATTTTGAATGTCTGGAGGCTTTGGATATTAAGAAATTTAACGAAGATATGTGCAAACTTCTGGCAGGAGAGCGGGTGGAAATTCCCACCTTTAATTTCAAGATTGGCAAGCGGGAGTACCTGGGAGATTATAAGCAGCTCGGACCGGACGACATTCTGGTGCTTGAAGGAATCCATGGGTTGAATGACAGAATGTCATATGCCTTGCCGAAAGAGAGTAAATATAAGATTTATATCAGTGCGTTGACAACGTTGAACATAGATGGGCATAATCGTATTCCGACTACAGATGGCAGATTGATACGCCGCATGGTCAGGGATGCCAGAACGAGAGGGGCTGATGCCCGCAGAACCATAGAAATGTGGCCGTCCGTGCGAAGGGGGGAAGAGGAAAACATATTCCCGTTTCAGGAAGATGCTGATGTAATGTTCAATTCGGCACTGGTTTATGAACTGGCGGTGCTAAAGCAGTTTGCGGAACCGCTTTTATTCCAGATTCCGAAAGATGCGCCGGAATATTATGAAGCAAAACGCCTGCTGAAATTTTTGAGTTATTTTCTGAATGTGACCAGCGAGAGTCTGCCGAATAACTCAATCTGCAGAGAGTTTGCGGGCGGGAGTTGTTTTAACGTATGATGCATAAATTAGGCGGGATGTTGACTATCTGTGCAAACTGGGTGATAAGGATCATAGGGAGTCTGATCTTTTTGGGACTTACCTGGTATGCATTTCGTTATACGCAATACATGATCCCAAAGACCGGATATGAGTATCCGGTGGATATGAAGGACTCTGAATTGCTCAACTTATTGGCAGCAGTGATCTTCATCGGGGCAGCGGTAGTGATGACCCTGTGGGAGAAAAGACTGTCCGAAAAGATGAAACTGATAATGCAGCGGTGTGTACTGGCAATATCTATGTTGTGGCAGGGGGGCTGGGGAAGTCTTTGGATCATGGCAGCCGACCGGCTTCCGACCGGTGATCAGGGTTCCGTATATTACAGTGCACTTGGTTTCCTGCGGGAAGACTATGGTGCGTTGGCAAGCGGATCCTATTGCGGCCTTTTCCCGCATCAGTTGGGATTGGCTTTTTTGGAAGAGGGATTGTTCCGGATAACGGGAATAACAGATTATCACTTGATTCAGGCGATATTTGTTGCCATGACAGTGGGGGAGATTTTTTTCCTGTATCAGATCCTTAAGGAATTAAGCGGGCAGTTTACCTATATTGTATTGGGGACACTGCTTGGTGGAATGTGTCTTGCTTCTGTGTTTTACAGCAGTTGGATATATGGCGAGGTTCCCTGCGTCTTTTTTACGATGTTGGCGGCATGGATGGCTGCGGCATATGTGAAAAGAGAAAAGGGCAGATATCTGGTGTTTTTGGTTCTGTCTGTGACTATGGCGATGCTGGTACGGGAGAATTCCCTGATCTTTATTGTAGCGTTTGCCCTGACGGCAGTGGTACGCGGTATTGCCCAAAAAGACGGGAAAATATTTGTAGCAGTCATTTGTGCTTTTTTGATCCCGATAGCCTGTTACCAGGGGATTTTCAGAATGTATGAAAATCGATCCGGGATAGCGCATTCGGAAGGAATGCCTTCAAATGACTATGTATACATTGGGCTGATGGAGACGGAAGGGCGTTTTGGTTGGGACTACTATCCGTCCACACAGGTATACTATGACAACGATACAGATAGTGAGCGGACAGAGGAGGCTGTCCGTGTACTACTTGCGGAGCGGTGGCAGGAAATGCGAAGCGTCCCGGGGTATACTATGCACTTTTTTAAAGAAAAGATTTTATCCCAGTGGAATGCGCCGCTATATCAATCCCTGTATTTTACATTTGCCCATGAAGAGGTCCGGCTTGAGGGTATGACTTCTTTTTGGGACAGATTGAGTGGAGAGGATTATTTCCGGGTGCTTTGGCTGATGGACAGACTACAGTTTGTACTGTATTTTGGTGTACTGTGTTATTTTGCAGTGGCGGTGCGTCCGAACAGTGATCCCTTGCAGCATATCCTTGCGGTAACGATAATCGGAGGATTTTTGTTCAGTGTGATCTGGGAGGCAAAGACCCGCTATGTGTATCCGTACTTTATGATGATGTTCCCGGTAGCTGTTATAGGGTATCGGGAAATGCTTTATCACCTTTTGCAGATTTACACTTGTATTTTCAAAGAGAAGCATGTATAATACAAGATGTAGTTTGGATTTGACACAAATCATACAAAATCTAGTGCTAGAATCTGCTGGTGATCCCGCTGATCCCACGCGGAAGCAGATTTGGATCCAACACGATATAATCCCTACAGAGAGGTAATATAAGATATGAGCGTTACGATGATCCAAAAGAGAGACGGGCGGATTGTGCCCTTTGAGAAGGAAAAGATTGTTGCGGCAATCCAGAAAGCGAATGCGGAGGTGACGGAACCTGAGAGGGCGGAGGAGCCACTGATCGAAGAGATCCTTGATGATGTACTTTCGGAGGATCGGGAAAAACTGGCGGTGGAACATGTGCAGGATATGATCGAGGAGCACTTGGTGAAGCGGAATAAATATATTCTTGCCAAAAAATATATTGTGTACCGTTATCAGAGAAGTCTTCTGCGCAAATCCAACACAACCGATGAATCCATTCTCAAATTGATCCGTAACGAGAACAAAGAACTGGCAGAGGAAAATTCCAATAAGAATACGAGACTGGCTTCGACGCAGAGAGACTACATCGCCGGAGAGGTATCCCGCGATGTGACCAGACGGCTGCTTCTGCCGGAGCATATTGCCCTGGCACATGATAACGGCGTATTGCATTTTCATGATGCTGATTATTTTATCCAGCCGATCTTTAACTGTTGTCTGGTGAATATCGGCGATATGTTGGACAACGGTACTTCGATCAATGGGAAAATGATCGAGTCGCCAAAGAGCTTTCAGGTGGCGTGTACGATCACCACGCAGATCATCGCGGCAGTGGCCAGCAATCAGTATGGCGGGCAGTCTGTCAACGTGAAGCATCTTGGAAAATATCTGGCAAAGAGCAGGGAGAAGTTTAAGCATCAGCTGGATGAGGAGTTTGGAGATACTCTGGATGAGGCCAGCAAAAAAAGGATTGTGGAGCTGCGTCTGACAGATGAACTCCGCGCCGGTGTACAGACCATCCAGTATCAGATCAACACGCTGATGACAACCAATGGACAATCGCCGTTTGTGACGCTGTTTTTGCACATTGATGACTCGGATCCCTACGTGGAGGAGACTGTGCTCATCATCAAGGAAATCCTGACGCAGCGCCTGCAGGGAACGAAAAACGAGAAGGGAGTTTACGTCACGCCTGCGTTCCCGAAACTGGTGTATGTGCTGGATGAAAATAACTGCTTAAAGGGCGGAAAATATGATGATGTGACCAGACTGGCAGCGAAATGTTCCGCGAAACGGATGTATCCGGATTATATTTCGGCCAAAAAGATGCGGGAAAATTACGAGGGTAATGTGTTTTCCTGCATGGGGTGTCGTTCCTTTCTGTCCCCATGGAAGGATGAGAAGGGGAATTACAAATGGGAAGGGCGTTTCAATCAGGGCGTGGTCAGCCTGAATCTGCCCCAGATCGGTATCCTGGCTAAAGGAGATGAAAAAGAATTCTGGAAGCTGCTGGACGAGAGACTAAAGCTTTGTTATGAGGCGTTGATGTGTCGCCATAAGGCACTTTTGGGAATCCCTTCTGATGTGAGTCCGATCCATTGGCAGTATGGTGCTATTGCGAGATTGAAAAAGGGCGAGAAAATCGATAAATATCTGTTGGGCGGTTATTCCACCATGTCTTTAGGATATATCGGTCTCTATGAGCTAACCTGGCTGATGAAAGGCTGCAGTCACACGGAACCCGAGGGTAAGGAGTTTGCGCTTCGCGTTATGGATCGTATGAAGGATGCGGCTGCAGAATGGAAGGCGGAAACAGGGATAGGATTCTCTCTTTACGGGACACCGGCGGAATCTCTTTGCTATCGCTTTGCGCGCATCGACAGGGAGAAATTCGGCGAGATCAAAAACGTGACGGACAAGGGATATTATACCAATTCTTATCATGTGGATGTTCGGGAGCCAATCGATGCGTTCACAAAGTTCACGTTTGAGAGTGAGTTTCAGAATAAATCTTTGGGTGGCGCCATCTCCTATGTGGAGATCCCCAATATGATGCATAACACAGAGGCTATAGAAGAGCTGATCAAGTTTATTTATGATAATATCCAGTATGGCGAGTTTAACACGAAGTCGGATTATTGTCATGAGTGTGGCTATGACGGTGAGATCATGGTGAATGATGAGAACGAGTGGGAGTGTCCGCAGTGCCACAATAAAAATCACGCGAAGATGAATGTGACTCGCAGAACCTGTGGCTATCTCGGGGAAAACTTCTGGAATACGGGTAAGACAAAAGAAATCAAATCGAGGGTATTGCATCTATGAATTATGCCAGCATGAAAAAGACGGATGTGGCGAATGGCCCCGGCATCAGGGTATCACTCTTTGTCAGCGGATGTACCAGAGGCTGCAAAGGGTGCTTCAACTGGGAGGCGTGGGATTTTTCATATGGAACAAAATGGAGTGAGGCTTCTGAGAGGGAACTTTTGGCAGCGCTTGCTCCGGATCATATCAGGGGGCTCTCTGTGTTAGGCGGAGAGCCCTTTGAGCCGGCGAATGTGGAAACAGTAGCAGACATTATCTGTAAGGTGCGGGAGCGGTATCCGGCGAAAGATATCTGGTGCTACAGCGGTGGCGTGTATGAGACAGAGCTTGGCATTCGCGCGAAGACGGAGCCTGCGGTGGCAGCGATTTTGGAGCATATAGATGTTCTGGTGGATGGACCGTTTGTGGAGGAGCAAAAGGATCTGAGACTGGCGTTCAGAGGCTCTGCGAATCAAAGGATTTTGAATATGGAGGAAGTTCGAAAAGGAAATATTATTAACGATAAAAATTATCAATAACTCACTTTCCTGTTCCGTGGTTCAGAGGAATGGTGTACTATAAAAGTAGAAATTTTAATCCATTTTTACAAAGGAACAGGAGTGTGAGGTTATGAAGCTATTAGACAAGATCAATTCCAGATCCACTTGTATTTTTGCAGCCGGGGTACTGTTCGGAACCGCCGGCATCAAGCTGTTGTCCAGCAAGGATGCCAAGAAGGTTTATACGAATGTGACAGCGGCTGTTTTGCGCGGTAAAGACTGTGTGATGGAAACAGCGACACGGATACAGGAGAACGCTGAGGATATCTATGCCGAGGCAAAGCAGATCAATGAAGAGAGAGCGGAAGCGGAAGAATGCGAAGCATAATCAAGCATGAGATCAGAGGGCGTATTCGCCTCCACCTCATCTGCAAGCGGATGAGTGCAAGGGAGGCGGATACGCTAAAATATTATATGGAGAACCAGAACGGTGTTACGGCTGTCAAGGTGTATGAAAATACATTGGATCTGGTAGTCTGGTATCATGGGGAAAGAGAGCAGGTGTTTGATGCATTGCGTTCCTTTGCCTATGACCGGGTGCAGGTGCCGGAGTATTATCTTCAGTGTTCAGGCAGGGCATTAAACAATGAATACAGGGAAAAACTAATCCTGACTGTCGTGAGGCGGGCGGGAAAAAGAATCTTTTTGCCTGTTTCGGTGCGGAATGTGCTCACGGTATGTCGGGCGGTGAAATATATCTGGCAGGGAATCCGGGTGTTGGCAAAGGGCAGGATAGAGGTAGCCGTGCTGGATGCTACGGCAATCGGTGTGTCCATCTGCAGGGGTGACTATCAGACAGCGGCTTCGGTGATCTTTCTGCTGCGGATCGGTGAGATACTGGAGGAGTGGACACACAAAAAGTCTGTAGGGGATCTGGCCCGCAGTATGTCGCTGAATGTCAGTCAGGTCTGGGTAAAACAGTCCGGGCAGGAAGTTCTGATATCGGCACAGGAGGTTCAGCCGGATGATGAAGTTGTCGTTCGTATGGGGAAGGTGATCCCTTTTGACGGAGAAGTTACAGATGGGGAGGGAATGGTGAATCAGGCGTCCCTCACCGGAGAAGCTCTTCCGGTGCGCAAACTGCCGGGAATGACGGTCTATGCCGGTACCGTATTGGACGAAGGCGAGCTGACGGTCAGGGTGAAGAATGCCGGTGGCGGCAGCCGTTATGAGCGGATCGTGTCGATGATCGAGGAATCGGAAAAGCTGAAATCCAATATTGAAGGCAAAGCGGCACATCTGGCGGATGCTCTTGTGCCCTATACCTTTCTGGGAACAGGTGCAGTTTATCTGCTGACACGGAATGTGACAAAGGCAATGGCTGTTTTGATGGTAGACTTTTCCTGCGCGCTTAAGCTGGCAATCCCCATATCTGTCTTATCCGCGATCCGGGAGGCGAGCAATCACCAGATTACCGTAAAAGGCGGAAAGTATATGGAGGCTATCGCAGAGGCGGATACCATTGTCTTTGATAAAACAGGGACTCTTACCAAAGCGCAGCCCAGGGTGCGTGAGGTGATCCCTTTCAACGGAAAGCCTAGGGAAGAGCTGCTTCGGCTGGCGGCGTGTCTGGAGGAACATTTTCCGCATTCGGTTGCAACAGCGGTGGTAAATGCGGCGAAGGAAGAGAAACTGGAGCATGAGGAGATGCATTCCAAGGTGCAATATATCGTGGCACACGGGATTTCTTCCAAGGTGAATGATGTTCCGGTTGTGATCGGCAGTTATCATTTTGTGATGGAAGATGAGCAGTGCCATATTCCGGAGGGAAAAGAGTCACTGTTTGACAACCTTCCCACAGATTGTTCACTCCTGTATCTCGGCATTGACGGGGAACTGGCGGCGGTTCTGTGTATTGATGATCCGCTTAGAGAAGAAGCGGAGACAGTGATCGCCAAACTGAAAGACAACGGTTTTGCTCACATCGTGATGATGACCGGAGACAGTGACCGTACGGCCAAAGCCATTGCGGAAGCTGTGGGAGTGGATGAATATTACTCCGAAGTATTGCCGGAGGACAAGGCTGCTTATGTGGAGAAAGCCAGGGCGGATGGGCATAAAGTGATCATGATCGGTGATGGCATCAACGATTCGCTGGCTCTGTCCACGGCGGATGTAGGGATCGCCATCGGAGAGGGCGCGGAGATTGCCAGAGAAGTAGCGGATGTGACCATTCGTGCGTTTGATCTGCATGAACTTGTGACACTGCGTAAGCTGGCGGTCGGATTGATGCGGCGTATTCATCGGAATTATCGCACGATCGTGGGATTTAACGGCAGTCTGATCGTACTGGGAGTGGCAGGAATTGTGCCGCCTACGACCACGGCACTTTTACACAATATGTCCACATTGGGGATCAGCCTTAAGAATATGCAGAATCTTTTGTCAGAAGAACAGAATTGATAATTGAGAAAAAGTTCTCAAAAAAAGGTATTGACATATCAGGGAAATTAGGTATAATTAACATAAGTTAGTAAATACTAACTAGGAATTCTTCTTTTGTACAAAATTCATAAAATCTCCGAAAAATGGACATCATGCAGGGATGTCCATTTTTTGGGAGAACAGAATATTACATATTGTTTGAAATAAAATAATAATAAAAGAATATGCGGACAAGCATATGGAGAAAGGAGCAAATATGAAAGAGTATTTACAGATCGAAAAGGTTGTGGGCAGAGAAATTCTGGATTCCAGAGGAAATCCTACCGTTGAGGCAGAAGTTTATCTGGCTGACGGAACAGTGGGCAGAGGAACCGCGCCCAGCGGAGCGTCCACCGGTGAATTTGAAGCACTGGAGCTTCGTGACGGTGACAAGAGCCGTTATCTTGGAAAAGGCGTTACCAAGGCCGTAAACAATATCAATACCACCATCAATGATGTGCTGGTCGGCATGGATGCATCCGACATCTATGCGGTAGACGCGGCTATGATCAAGGCAGATGGCACAAAGGACAAGTCCAATCTGGGTGCAAATGCGATCCTTGCTGTATCCATTGCGTCCGCAAGAGCGGCTTCTCTTGCTTTGGATATTCCTCTGTATCGTTTCTTAGGCGGCATCTCCGGAAATCGTCTGCCGGTTCCTATGATGAATATTTTGAATGGCGGTGCACATGCTGACAGTGCTGTGGATACGCAGGAATTCATGGTGATGCCCGTTGGCGCTCCGACATTCAAGGAGGGACTCAGATGGTGTGCTGAGGTATTCCACACCCTGAAGAAGCTGATCAAAGAGATGGGGGATGTTACTGCAGTGGGTGATGAGGGCGGTTATGCTCCCAACAGCTTAAAGAGTGATGAGGAGGCGATCGAGAAGATTCTTGAGGCAATCAAGGCAGCAGGCTTTGAGCCCGGCAAGGACTTCATGATCGCTATGGATGCGGCTGCTTCCGAGTGGAAGAGCGAAAAAGGAAAAGGTTATTACAAGCTTCCCAAGGCCGGTACGGAATATACTTCCGATGAGCTGATCGAGCACTGGGTTGCCCTGTGCGATAAGTTCCCCATTATCTCCATCGAAGATGGTCTGGATGAAGAGGACTGGGAAGGCTGGCAGAAACTTACCGCAAAACTGGGCGGCAAGGTACAGCTTGTGGGTGATGACCTTTTTGTTACCAATACGGAGAGACTGAGCAAGGGTATCGAGTTGGGCGCAGGCAATGCGATCCTGATCAAGTTGAACCAGATCGGTTCCGTATCCGAGACACTGGAGGCAATCAAGATGGCTCACAAGGCTGGGTATACCGCAATCTCTTCTCATCGTTCCGGCGAGACGGCGGATACCACCATTGCGGATCTGGCTGTAGCGTTGAACACCTGCCAGATCAAGACAGGTGCACCTTCCCGTTCCGAGCGTGTTGCAAAGTACAACCAGCTGCTCAGAATTGAGGAGGAGTTGGGGGATGCGGCTGTTTATCCCGGCATGAAGGCTTTTAATGTGAAAAGATAAAATCCGGTAGAATATCGTGATTCGACTGGGCTATAAAAACATTCGTCAGCATATCTTCAGGATTGGAATGATATGCGGCGGATGTTTTTTGTTTGGAAAAAAGCAGAGCAATCTTATGCGGATGAAAGCTTCAAGATGTAAGGTCAGTATAGTGAGCGGTTGTGACGAAACAGGAAGTATGATAAAATAAAACATGTAAAAGAAAAACAAGCGGCTGCGAAGCAGCGGGCTTTCGAGTTTATGATAAAATAAACCCGCAAAATTACGTCAGACGGGCAGGGAGTATAGGGAAATGGAAGATTCGGATATTTTGAGTTTGTCAGATACA
>CADBNO010000143.1 GCA_902796105.1 uncultured Lachnospiraceae bacterium
TTATTCATGTCAGGTGTGTGATAGAATAAATCATATATATCGAAGAATTACAAGAATATGACCAGGGAGAACATAAGATGGAATTTCGTAAGATGCGCAGGACAAAACAGGAGATCAGTAAAGAGGAATGTTTTAATATTTTGAGGTCGGAGAAACGCGGTGTGTTGGCGGTGATCGGTGACGGCGGATACCCTTATGCGATCCCGTTGAATTTTTATTTTGACGAAACGGAGGAGAAGGTGTATTTCCACTGTGCCAAGGAAGGACATAAATTGGATGCTATCAAAAACTGTGACAAGGTGTGCTTTACCGTGTGGAACCAGGGAGAGCAGAAGGACGGTGACTGGTCTTATTATGTGACCAGTGTGGTGATCATGGGACGGGCGGAGCTTGTGACAGATGAGACTGTTACTTACGAGAAGGCAAGAGAGCTGGGGCGTAAGTATTTTCCCACCGAGGAAGAAGTGACGAAGGAGCTGGAAAATGCGGTGAAACGGGTGCAGATGGTGGGCATCAGCATTGACCATATGACAGGGAAGTATGTGCATGAGCGGTAAAGGGGAGACATACAATGAACAATATTCAGATTGCAAAAGAGACCATGAAGATCACGGCGGAAAAGAAATATGAGATCAACGGGAAGACTATCCATTTGCCGGAGATGGATTTTCGGGCGGTGGAGGTATTTTCGCCGAAAGCCGGTGCGGAATTGCTTTCATGGGATATCGCTGAAACATTTGGAGAGCAGATGTGCAGGATCAGTGTGGTAAATGAGGATTCTTTTCAGGCGGCGCGAAGATTGGAAAAGCCTTTTGTGATGAACTTTGCCAATGCACACGGTCCGGGCGGCGGTTTTTTGTTGGGGGCCAATGCGCAGGAGGAGGCGCTTTGCAGATGCAGCACTTTGTATGCGTCGATCACTTCCAAGGCGGCGTCTGAGATGTATGTATATAACAATACGCATCTGCATGCTGTGGAGTCGGACTACATGTTGCTTTCGCCCTCTGTATGCGTGTTTCGCAATGAGAAATATGAGTTGCTGGAGGAACCGTTTGAGGCAGCAGTCATTACCATTCCGGCGCCAAATCGATACGGTGCGGCAGTGTTGGCTTCCGGGAAATTGATTGAGGAGACTATGGTGCGCAGGATCCGGATCATGCTGCGGATTGCGGCAAAGAAAGGATATCGCAACCTGGTGCTTGGCGCATGGGGGTGCGGTGCGTTCGGAAACAAGCCGCAGGATGTGTCGGGGTATTTTTATCAAGTGCTGGTAGAGGAAGCGTATGGGCGGTGCTTTGACGAGGTCTGCTTTGCGATATACGGCAGTGTGGACGGGAAGAATATCACGGCGTTTCGGGAGCGATTTTTCTGAGAAAACGTTGAAGAAAAATTTGCGAAAAGGGATTTGATCATGAAGGAGGGTATATTATGGATATAAGGAAGCCATTGGCTGTGATCGGAACAAATGCGTGGGGGAGCAAGGCCTACGGAAAACTCCTTCGCGGGAGCAGCGTAGATAAAGAGACGTTACAGGAGAGCATACGTGTGGCGAAGGAGAAGGATCTGTTGCTTTTTGATCTGGCGCAGGATTACGGCTTCGGTCAGGCACAGAAGATGATCGGTGAATTCGGGACGCAGGATATCCTGATCTCTTCAAAGTTTACACCGCTGAAAAAATATAAGGACGGACAGGTGCGGAAGTCTTTGGAGCGGGATCTGACGGAATTCAAGCGGGAGTATGTGGATGTATACTGGCTGCATCTGCCTATGGATATTGAGCAGAATCTGGCGGAGATCATTGCGCTTTATCAGGAAGGGAAGATCAGGTATGTGGGCGTGTCTAATTTTACGCTGGCAGAATGTAAGTTTGCAAAGCTGATCCTGAATGAAGCGGGGATACCGCTGTACGGGGTACAGAATCATTATAGTCTTATCAACAGAGAGTGGGAGAAGAACGGCCTTGTGGATTGGTGCAAGGGGAATGATGTTTCCTTTTGGGCGTGGGCTGTGCTGGAGGAAGGAATGCTCACCGATCCGCGCGTTAAGACATCGAAGTCCATCATGAAAGCAGTATTTGAAGCCAAAAAGAAAAAAATGATGCCTTTGTATGCGGTGATGAATAAGGTGGGGAA
>CADBNO010000144.1 GCA_902796105.1 uncultured Lachnospiraceae bacterium
CATCATTCCAGCCGGGATTCTGCGCGCACACCGATGCAATGGGATCATACAGAGTATGCCGGATTTTCCCAGGCACAGCCGTGGTTTTATGTGAATCCTAATTATGAGAGGGTGAATGTGCAGGATGAGGAGGGGGATCCCTGGAGTATTTTGAATTTTTACCGGAAATGTCTGGCGCTGCGTAAAAGGAGCAGGACACTGCTGTGGGGCAGTTATCGGGAATTTTTCCCGGGCGACAGACAGATTTATATGTATGAGCGCGCCTATGAAAATACGCGCTATCTGATCGTCTGTTCTTTTGCCGATAAGCCGGTTCGGGTACGGATGCCCAAAGAATATGTTGACCGGAAGGGTAAACTTGTGTTATGTAATTATCCCAGGGGGGAACGCGAGGAGCTCTATCGCGTGATCAGGCGTCCCGATGGGGAGCAGGGTTGGTTTTTGCCGTATGAAGCAAGAGTTTACCGGATGACGATCTAAGAAACAGGTAACAGGAGGAGATAGCATTGATTTCACAACAGATGCAGCAGAGGAAAAAACAGATACCGGCAGCCGGATGGCTGGCTTTGGCGACCGGTTTTTTGCTTATGCTGTATGCACCATTGGAAACTTATTTTACCAATAAAAAGGAATTTTGGTTTGATTTTTACGGTATCATCGGAGCGCTTTTCTTTGCGTTCTGCGTGCTGACAGTCAGCATATTTGCGGTTTTGTTTTTACTGCGGAGGATCAGGGAGAACCTGTACCGGGTAGCGTATGCGGCAGGGAGTATCCTGTTCTTTGATTTTTGGATCGAGGGTACATTTCTGATGGGATATCTGCCTATGCTGGACGGCAGAGAGATCGATTGGAGCCGGTATGCTGGGCACCGGGTTTGGTCCATCGGTGTTTTGGTACTTCTGACGGCAGTCACGGTCGTACTGATCAGGAAGTTTGGTTTTTTACGGTATGAAGGGTATGTAAAGAATGCGATACTGCTTCTTTCGGCTACTCTGTTGGTGACTTTGCTGAGTCTGGCAGTGATGAATCAGGGATTTGAGAAAAAAGAGCGCTTGCTTATCAATAAGGATCATGAGTGGGAATATTCTAACGATCAGAATTTTGTGATCCTGATCCTGGACGCAGTGGATGGAGATACCTTTAACGAGGTGTTGAAAGAACATCCGGAGTATACAGATTGGCTGAAGGACTTTACCTATTATGAAAATATGGTATCCACTTATACGCAGACCGCGTATTCCGTAGGGTATATCATGACGGAGAAATGGTTCGAGGATGATAAGGAGGATTATGAGACTTATCTGATCCGCGGATATAATGAATCCCCTTTTTTAAACCGGTTGGAAGAGCAGGGATACCGCGTGGGAATGTATATCACGGAGTTCGTGCCGGCCAAAAGCGACAGGGTATATACGTTTGACAATATGCTCAAAACAAAAGCCATTGATGTGGATTTCTGGAATTTCTTAAAGATTGAGGCAAAGATGGTGGGCTTTCGTTATGCGCCCTTTGACTTGAAACGGTTTTGTCCGGTATATACCAGAGATTTTATGTTTTCGCGCAAAAATATCGAGCAGGATAACCTGTATTATGATCTGAATGAGGATTTTTACGCCGATCTGCTCACGAAACAGATAGAATACACGGACGATAAGATGTTTAAGCTCTATCACATAGAAGGGGCGCATGTGCCGTTTCGGCATGATGCGGATGTCAGGGTGATCACGGATGGAACCTATGAGATGTCTATAGAGGCTTCTTTTCAGATCGCGCATACGTATATACAGAAGCTACAGGAGGCTGGTGTGTATGACAATACGGCGCTGGTCATCATGTCCGACCATGGATTTTCCAAGGAGGATATTCCGGAGGACAGGCTGCATCCGGTATTCTTTGTCAAGGGAGTGGGAGAGCGCGGGGAAACAATGCAGATCTCTGAAGCGCCGGTTTCGTTTGAAGACTTTGGTACGGCATTTGAACGCCTGCTTGCCGGAGCAGATGGCCGGAAGATCTTTGATCAGAAAGAAGGAGATATCAGAGAGAGAAGGTGTTATTTTCTATCCTATCCGGAGCTGATGCGCAATATTGAGTGTATCCAGCGGGGGCATGCAGGAGATCTGTCACAACTGGAAATCCTGGAGAAAGATAAGCAGGGAGATAAGAAGACAACGAAACAGGAGGATCAATAGGCAAAGCAATAGACAAAGGCAGCAGACGAAGCACCAGCCAGACAGTGAAGAATATAAAAGCCGGGAAATTCATATCAGATTTCCCGGCTTTTTAGCTGTATTCCTTTTTCTATTCGGCTTACTTAATAGCGACCATCGCCCATGAAAGCGAGTACGACCAGACTTGAACCTGTATGTGTGCCGATCATGGGACCGACGTTGCTCATGTAAAAATTCTTGTAACCATATTGTTCTTCCAGCATCTGTTTTACGTATTCAGCATCCTCCGGGACATTGCCGTGGCAGATCATGATCATATCATTATTGCCGGCGTATTCTGTTCCCTTGTGCAGTTTCAGGGATTCCACCAGATAGGCTAAGGATTTCTTGCGTCCGCGAAGTTTTTGCGGAACAGTCAGTTTGCCCTCCGGGTCAACGATGAGGAAAGGTTTTACACTGGCCAGAGTTCCGACAATGGCGCTGGTTCTGGATACACGTCCGCCGCGCCATAAATCGAAGAGATTATCGACAGTAAAAGAAAGCAGGAAATGCTGTACATTGTCGTTCAGCCACTTTGCCGTCTCTTCCAGACTCTTGCCTTCATTTCGCATTTTTACGGCATACCAGACGACGAGTCCTTCGCCGAGAGAAGCAGTCAGAGAATCAACCACCTCAATCTTTTTGTTCGGATATGCCTCGAGAACTTCTGCAACACCTGTTCTTACGCTGCCGACTGTACCGGAGAGACCGGAAGAGATGCCGACGTAAAGGAATTCATCCGCATCATTAATGTGTTCGGTAAAATATTCTCTTGCCTGCTCCGGATTGATCTGGGAGGTGGAGGGTTTTGCACCCTGGGAAAGCATTTGATAAAAATCAGCAGCCGCCAGGTCGATATCTTTATCTGCAATGACCTTGCCGTCCAGGATCGTACTCAGATAGAGACAATCCACATCGTTTGCTGCCATCCATTCCTTGGTCAGATCAGAGCCGTTGTCAGTGATGATCTTAAACATTTCAGTATTTCCCCCTTGTAATAGCATCGTTTCCATATCATGTAGTTTTCAAAACTACATATATATTAGCAGAATATGTGCAATCTGTCTATCTTTTTTTTACAAGATTTTCGTGCAAGATCTGCGCAGAGATCGGAATTGCATTTTGTCCTTTTTCTGCATATAATTTTAATAGTGTTATTCGGATGGATACGGGGAGACTCGCGACTGGATGTCGTCGCAGGGGAGTTTCACGTATAGGGGAGGGGAGTTTGAAAATGCCGGAACAGGAAACAGCCACCTTTCAAAAGGCGCTTTCTGATTTTATGCATGATTTTGCGAGCGGAGGAGCCATCAGGCACCTGGCCGATGCAGGGCTTACGGTAACGGAGATCACAGAGCAGCTTTCTTTTCCTACGCCGAAAAAAAGGGTGGCCGAAGCGGTATGGAAGCATTATCTGGAGACAGGGAAGGTGAGATTGCAGCCCCCGGATAAAGGGACAAATACGATCCGCAAGGTGACTTATGTGAAAGAACAGAATGCCTATGGGCGCGTCAGCATGCGGCAGGTGGTGGAAGAGATTCCGGCAGAGCACAGGGAATATATCGCATGTGATTTTGGGAAAAAGCTATACCGGGATAGAGAGAATTTTCTAAAAGAGTTAGAGGGCTTGCCGGAAAAAGAAAAGCTATATATTTTAGACTTGCCATGGCCGTTGCAGACGGTGTATCATGAAGCAGATGAGCGAATGGTACATATCATGAAATACATGGAGGAAAGACATGATTTACAATAATGTTTTAGAAGCGGTGGGACATACTCCGATGATCCGCTTGCAGAAGATGGTGGATAAGGACAGCGCGCAGGTGCTTGTAAAGATGGAGCCCTTAAATGTAGGCGGGTCCATCAAGACACGTACCGCGTTGAACATGATCGAGCAGGCGGAGAAGGATGGAGTGATCCATAAGGATTCCATCATTGTGGAGCCCACCAGCGGCAATCAGGGGATTGGGCTGGCTCTGGTCGGCGCAGTCAAGGGATATCGGACGATCATTATTATGCCGGATTCCGTCAGTGAGGAGCGGAGAAAACTGATCCGCCATTATGGAGCGGAAGTGCGTCTCATTCATGATTACGGTGATATCGGTAAGTGTATCGATGAGTGTCTGCAGGCGGCCATGCGGATGAAGGAAAAGGATCCGAAGGTGTTTGTGCCGCAGCAGTTTGCCAATGAAAACAATACGCTGGCGCATAAGAAATATACAGCGCCGGAGATTTTAGAGCAGGTGGACGGACCGATCCACGGATTTTGCAGCGGGATCGGAACAGGCGGCACGCTGACCGGAATCGGTGAAGTTTTGAAGGAGAAGAATCCGGATATCGAAATCTGGGCGATTGAGCCGGAGAATGCAGCTATCCTTGCAGGAGGCACCATTGGCACCCATATGCAGATGGGAATCGGGGACGGGATCATACCGGATATCCTGAATCAGGAGATTTATGATCATATTTATGTCGTGACGGATGCGGAGGCGATTGAGACATCGAAGCGTCTGGCCAGAGAGGAAGGGCTGATGTGCGGGATTTCCAGCGGAACCAATGTGGCGGCAGCGTTGAAACTGGCAAAGAAGCTTGGTCCGGGAAAAACAGTGGTGACCATTCTGCCGGATACGGCGGAGCGCTATTATTC